>JAGGVW010000066.1 GCA_021157805.1 bacterium | reverse complement strand
TTGTACATAACTCCAATTCTATCGGAAACAAATTTTATAACTTTAAGGTCATGAGAAATAAAAAGATATGTAAGATTGAATTTTTCTTTAAGGTCTATAAATAAATTTAAAATTTGTGCCTGGATGGATAAATCCAGGTTAGAAGTTGGTTCATCACAGACGATAAATTCTGGTTCTGTTGATAAACTTCTTGCTATTGCTATTCTCTGCCTTTCTCCACCGCTGAATTGATAGGGAAAACTTCTGAATTTATTCTTTTTTATTCCAACAATATTTAAAAGATACTCGCCTTTTTCAATTTTCTCTTTTTTACTTCCGTCTATTGCTTCCATAACAATTTCAAGTGCCGTCATTCTTGGATTTAATGACTTATAAGGATTCTGGAATATTATTTGAAATTTTTTTCTTAAAGGACGAAGTTGATTTTCCTTTTTATGTGTTATATCAATGTTTTTAAAAATAATCTTTCCTTCATCAGGTTCAATTAATCTTATTACTGTTTTCCCTAAGGTTGTTTTCCCGCTTCCACTTTCTCCAATAATACCCAATGTTTCTCCCTTATCTATTTCAAAAGAAACACCTCTCAATGCATTAATCTTTTTCACCATCCCATACTTATCTTTAACCATAAAATTTTTCTTCAGATTAATTGTTTTTAGTAATTTTTCCATATCTGAAACACCTCACATAACTTTCTCCAATTTTTATCTCTTCAGGCAAATACTTTTCACATATCTCTTTTTTATATGGACATCTTGGATGGAAAGCACATCCAGAAGGAAGTAAAGAAAAATCAGGAACAGTTCCTTCTATTGTTTTTATTTTTTCTCCTTTCTGGTATTTTTCAGGAAGGCAGGCAATAAGTTTTTCACTATAAGGATGTAATGGAGAATTTATTAATTTTTTTGATGGTGATTTTTCAACAATTTCCCCCGCATACATAACATAAATTTTATCTGAAAAATTTATGGCAAGAGAAATATCATGAGTAATGAAAATAACTGAAATTTTATAAGTTGAGATTAATTTTTTCAATAAATTAATAATACGAAAAGAAGTTGAAACATCAAGAGCAGTTGTTGGCTCATCTGCAATAAGTAGAGATGGCTTGTTGATTATTGCCATTCCTATCATAACTCTTTGCTGCATTCCACCGCTTAACTGATGGGGATACTGATAAAAAATATATTCAGGTAATTCAACCTCTTTTAATATTTCAATTACTTTTTCCTTTTTCTCACTTTTAGTCAAGTTTCCTTTTACACATTCAACCATCTGGTTGCCAATTGTAAAAACAGGATTAAGATGGGATGATGGCTCCTGAAATATCATACTCACTTTTTCTCCTCTTATTTTAACCATTTTTTTCTCATCCTTTTCTATTATATTTTCTCCATCTATGAGAATCTCGCCTGTTTCAATTTTTGCTGCCTGTGGGAGTAATTTCATTATAGATAAAGCAGTAAATGTTTTTCCACTTCCACTTTCTCCAACAAGGGATACAACTTCGTTTTTACCAATTGAAAAACTTATATTTCTCAATATATTCACTTTTTTATAAAGTGATTGAATAGAAACAATTAGATTTTTAACCTCTAATATTCCCATTTTAATATCCTGTGTTAAGAGAAGGATCTGTAATATCTCTCAACCCATCTCCGAGAAAATTAAAGCACATTATTGTTAAAAAAATGAAAAATCCAGGGAGAAGCATCCATGGAGCAGATGTTAAAATTCTTAAATTTCCCACAGAAACAGAAAGCATATTTCCCCAGCTGGGATATGGCTCCTGTATTCCAAGTCCGATTAAACTTAAAGCACTTTCTCCAAGAATATACCCAGGAATTGAAAGAGTTATAGCAGTAATTGTGTAAGAGAAAGTGTTGGGTATTATATGTCTAATTATAATTCTGAATGTTGAAATTCCAAGTGATTTTGCTGCCAGAATGAATTCTTCTTCTTTTATTGATAACACCATCCCTCTTATAATCCTTGCGAGAGAAGCCCATCCAATTAAACTTAAAATCACAACAATAAGAAAATAAACTTGAACTGTGGAAAGGTCTGTTGGGAAAGCAGCTCTTAAAGCAAGCAGAAGATAGAAAGAAGGGAACATCATAATTATTTCAACAAGTCGCATAAGAATATTGTCAACTTTTCCTCCAAAATATCCTGAAATACTCCCAAAGAGAAGCCCAAGAATAAAGGAAATTGAAACACCTATAAGTCCTATTGATAAAGAAATTCGGCTTCCATAAATGACTCTTGAAAAAACATCCCTTCCTTGAATATCTGTTCCAAAGAGAAAAAGTTTTCCATCACCCTCTATTCCAAAAAGATAAAGGTTTGAAGAAAAAATCCCAAGAATTTTTCTCTTATTCCCTCTTACAAAAAATTTAATGGGATAAATTTTTTCTTTATCTTCTCCGTATTTACCGAGAGATGGATTTATCATTTTTATTCCATAGACAAATGGTCTTATGTGGAATTCCCCACTTTTGTCAACAAAATGTATTTTCGTTGGTGGACAAAGGGAGTATTCTCTGAACTGTTTATCAAAAGGGTAGGGAGAGATAAAATCAGCAAGGAAGGAAAAAACATAAAGAAAGAAAATAATTATCAGGGCTATAAATGAAAAAATATTCTTCTTCCTTAACTTATTTAGAAAATTTGTCATCTTAACCTCACCCTTGGGTCAGCAAAAGCGATTAAAATATCAGCAACTAAGT
>JAGGVW010000142.1 GCA_021157805.1 bacterium | reverse complement strand
TTTCTGGCCACTGGACTCCATATACTGGAACCCCTTCTGCTTCCATTGCTGAAATGAATTGTTTTAGAGGAACTTTTAGTTTATCAGTATCAAGAACAAATGGTGCCCACCAGAAAGCATTCTGCCTTTCTTCTGTATCAAGAGGAGGATATAAAACAAGAGGATGTTTTTTTAGTGCTTCTATCAAATATTTACCATTCCTTCTTCTATTTGGTAAATTCCAGGAATCCAACCGTTCAAGTTCACACAATCCAATAAGGGATTGTATTTCTGTCATTCTGTAATTAAATCCAACTCTTCTGTGAATATACATCAACTTTTTTTCCATTTCAAGCAGCCGTAATCTCTCTTTAACATCATATCCATGGTCTCTGAATGACATACATTCCCAATAAAGGTCTTCATTATTTGTTATTACAGCTCCCCCCTCTCCACCTGTTGTGAAATGTTTACTCTGGCAGAAACTGAAACATCCAACATCACCAATTGTACCCACCTTTTTTCCTTTATAAATTCCCCCAAAACACTGAGCACAATCTTCTATTACAAAAAGATTGTGTTTCCTTGCAATTTCCATAATTGGCTCCATATCAGCAACAATTCCATACAGGTGAACAACAATTATTGCTCTTGTTTTATCAGTGATTTTATCTTCAATCTCATTAGGGTCAATAGTGTGTGATTTCTCATCAACATCAGCAAACACAGGCAATGCACCTGCCTGTAAAATGCAGAAAGAAGAAGCAATAAACGAATAGGAAGGGCATATAACCTCATCTCCTGGACCAATTCCAAGAGAAGCAACAGCGGTATGTAAGGCGCTTGTTCCATTTGTAGTTGTAATACAGTATTTTGCTCCATTCCACTTTGCCCACTCTTTTTCAAATTTTGTTCCAAGTTCCCCAGTCCAGTAATTAACTTTTCCAGATTTTAACGGCTCTGCCACACTTTCAATTGCCTTCTGTGAAAATGATGGCCACATAGGAAATGGCTCACTATTTACAGATTTTCCACCATCAATTGCTAATTTTTCCATTTTTCTCCCTCCTTTTTTTCCCTTTTGGAAAATGTTATAATAGAAAAAAATTTATGTCAATTAAAGGGAGGTGAATATGAATTTAATAAGTACTTTAAAAGGTTCTCTTCTTGAAAATTTTTTTCCATCTGGCTGGAATTTAAAAAAGATTGATAAATGTTGTTCAAATCCTCCTGAAAAAATTCTTGAAAGACAGAAGTGGTGGGATAAGAATTTCCATCCAGTTGCCTGTGAGTCCCTTGAAGAATTCAATACAAAAATGGGTCATGAAATTGCTATGGAAATATGTGAAACAAAAGAAGAAGGAAGAAAATTAATTCTCATTCTTCCTGTTGGTCCAATGGGAATGTATAAATGGGTCGTGTATTTTTTAAAAGAATGGGGAGTTGATTGTAAACATGTTTATGGATTTAATATGGATGAATGGAGTGATAAAGATGGAAATACTCTTCCTTCTGATAACCCTGGTGCTTTCCAGAATGCTATGGAAAGTGCATTTTACGGTCCCCTTGGTAAATTAACCGTTCCAAAAAACCAGAGGTTTTTTGCTACAAAGAAATTACTACCAAAATATCCAGAAAAAATAGCAAAATTAAGAAAAGAAGGAGCAAAACTTGTTGTAATTTTTGGGATAGGAAGAGTTTTCCATATTGCCTTCTGGGAACCACATTTTGCCTCTGAATTTAAATCAGAAAAAGAATGGAAATCACAGATGTATCGTCTTGGAGCAAAATTACATCCACTAACAATTGAACAGAATGCTATAACAAGTTTCAAAAGTAGAACGACTCTTGTTCCCTGTTTTGCAAATACTATTGGACCCGGGATATTTTTAAGTGCTGATAAAATAATTGGTGGAGCAGATGGAACCCTTGGAAGAGGTATGATGTGGCAGGGGATGAGTTTATGGGTTACTTTAAGATATGGTCCTGATATATGGGTCCCGAGTAGTTTTATGCCAACATTACCAGGGAAATTATTTTTCCTTAAGGAACTTGCAGGTCCTTTAATTCCTGAATGCAATTGAATTCTGTGGAGGTCCGACCTCCACAGAAAGAAGGAGGGAGGGAAAAATGAGAATTTTAGCAATTGGAGCCCATCCAGATGACCTTGAGCTTCTATGTGGAGGAACACTTGCTAAATATTCAAGTAAGGGACATAAAGTTTTTATGGCACATCTATGTAATGGAAATATGGGAGGAAAGAATATAACACCTGAAGAACTTGCTGAAATAAGAGATAAAGAAGCAAAAAAATCAGCATCTTTAATTGGTGCAGAAGTTCTCGGGCCAATTGCTGGAGACCTTGATCTGTACCCTACAAAAGAGATGAGAATAGAAGTAGTTGATATGATAAGATATGCAAAACCAGATATAATAATAACACACAGTCCAGATGATTATATGCCAGACCACACAATTACTTCAAAACTTGTTTTTGACGCTGCTTTTACAGCAACACTTCCAAATTATAAAACAAAGTATCCTTTCTGGGAAAAAATAACACCTATTTTTTATATGGATACAGTTGTAGGTCTGAAATTTAATCCAACTTATTATGTGGATATAACTGATTTTTTTGAAATAAAAAAGAAAATGCTTCTCTGCCATGAAAGTCAATATAAATGGATAAAAGGACATCATCTTTCTGATCCTGTTAACCTTATTGAAACAATGGGAAAATTTAGAGGGCTTCAATGTGGGGTTATGTATGCGGAAGGTTTTGTAATTGAGAATGTCTGGGGAAGAGTAAATCCTTCTGAATTAATTTAAATAACAATTCTTATAGAAAAAAAGTGGTTGACAGAAAAATAACCTTAAGTTAAGTAATAAGTTTATATAAGGAGAAAAAATAGAGAAAGAAAAGATAGAGAAAATTATTAAAGAAATTGAACATCCTGAAATTAACCGAACATTATTTCAACTGGGAATGATTGGAGATATAAAAGTTGAAAATAAAGATGTTTTTATTGAGTTAAAATTGCCTTTTTTGGGTGTTCCTATAAAAAATTACTTAATTGGTAGTATTGAAATGGCTGTGAAAAAAGAATTTCAAGAAACAAATGTTAAAGTAGAGGTAGTTGAGATGACTCCTGAAGAAAGAATGAAATTTATGGAAATGGCTCAAATTTACTGGAAGAGATAAAATGGGGAATGATGTTGCTCTCTGGCTTGAAAAGAAAGGAATAGATTTTTTTATGGAAGTTGGTTTAAAGAAAGGATTTAAAGTTGTTGACTTTGGATGCGGAGAAGGACATTATTCAATACCCGCTGCAAAATTTGTTGGGGAAAAGGGGAAAGTTTTTGCTGTTGATAAAGATAAAGGAGCGATTGAAAAAGTGAAACAAATTGCGAGAGAATATAATCTAAAAAATATAGAATTTGTAAATGTAGAAACAAATTTACCTATGAGAAAAGAAATGGTAGATTTTGTAATGTGTTATGATATGTTACATTACTTAAATAAAGAAGGAAGAGAGAAAGTGTATGGGGAAGTTTACAGAATATTAAAAAAGGAAGGGATATTTTCTGTCTATCCCAAGCATTATAAGAAAGATTATCCATTATGGGAACTTTCAAATATGTCTCTTAAAGATATTATAAAAGAGGTTGAAGAAAAAAATTTTAAATTCAGGAGAAAAATCTTAACTGAGTGTCTGCACGATACATATTTAAACAGGTGTGAAATATTAAATTTTACAAAGGAGAGTGATAAAAATGTTTAAAGTTAATAAAGAAAAATGTATTGGATGTAAAAAGTGCGTTTCTGTTTGTCCTGCTGGTGCTATTAAAATAATTGATGGGAAAGCAGAAATAGATAAAAGCAGATGTATTGGCTGTGGAAGATGTGCCTCTGTCTGCCCAAAAGGAGCAATAATTCCAGAGCAAATTCCTGCTGTGAACCAGAATGTAAATCAGCCTTTTTTTCCTCCTTTTCAAGGTCCATTCTTTGGAGGTGGAATGGGAAGAGGTATGGGCAGAAGAGGTGGTGGCTTTGGAAGAGGAATGGGTAGAGGCAGAGGAAAAGGAGGAGGAAGAGGAAGATGGTAAAAAGAAGTGGTGTTGTGGAAAGTTGTTGAAATCTGAAGTTTTTTTGTCTATCCATAAGGTCTAAAATGAAAAAATTGAAGATAGCAATATCAAGCGGGAAAGGTGGAACTGGTAAAACATTTATCTCAACAAATATTGCATGGATTTTATCAAAATGCGGGAAGAAAATAACATATCGTGATTGTGATGTTGAAGAACAAAATGGGCATCTTTTTTTAAAACCAGAAATTGAAAAAGAAGAAGAAATTACACTTTTTTCTCCATACAGGGTTAATGAGAATAAATGTATTAAGTGTGGAAAATGTGTTGATGTCTGTAATTATAAT
>JAGGVW010000017.1 GCA_021157805.1 bacterium | reverse complement strand
TTTTTCCTTTTGCCGAAATTTCAAAAAACTGAGGAATTTTATCTCTGTAAAGTTCAACAAAAACCTCTTTTATTTCTCTGTAAGAAGGAATATCAATTTTATTCCCTATCCACAAAATCTTATAGAAAAAATTAAATTTGCCTTCTTCTTTTACTTTAAACTTTTCTAAAACAGACATAGCATTTTCAACTTCTTCAATTAGATTATCTGAAGATAAATCAAAGAGAAAAAGTCGCAAATCGGCCCTTCTTATAAAATCGCCAACCCAGTTATCTGTGAAATCAGAAGCAAGAGGCGGAACTTCAATCATCTGAATTTTTACATCCTGATACTGAAGCATTCCAGGAACAGGCATTATAGTTGTAAATGGATAATCTGCTATTTCTGGTTTTGCTTTTGTAAGAGAAGTTAGAAGTGTTGATTTACCAGAATTTGTTGGTCCACATATTACAACCTGAGCAGCCCCTTCTCTTGGTATTTGAGGGACTGAAGATTTTTTAGCAGTTGAAGGGGTTTTTTCCATCATCTTTCTATATTTTGAAATTTTACTTTTAAGGAGTGCCTGGAGTTTTTCAGATGATTTATGTTTTGGCATTATAGAAAGCATTTCTTCAAGTATGGAAATTTTTTCTTCAGGTGTTTTTGCTTTTTTTAACTCTTTTTCTTTCTCATGATACTGGGGTGGTAAATTTACTACCATCTTTATTTTTCAGAGACAATATCTCTTATTACTGGTAATATTTTCGTTATGTTATATGGCTTTGTTATA
Organism: bacterium; assembly: GCA_021157805.1. The sequence goes on along the minus strand of JAGGVW010000017.1, from coordinate 1,752 downwards.
TAAAAGTCAGCCCCTATTTCATACCCGGTTACTTTATCAATATCTGAACTTTTTGCGGTAACCATTACTACAGGTGTTCTTTTACTCAATGGTCCTGCCTTTATTCTTCTTAAAACTTCCCATCCATCAATTCCTGGCAGTACTACATCAAGTAAAACAAGGTCTGGCTTAACTTTTCTGAACATCTCAAGTCCCTCTTCTCCTGTCTGTGCTCCATAAACTATATATCCTGATTTCTTCAATGCTTGAATCAGAACCGCTCTTTCTTCCGGGTCATCTTCAATCACAAGTATTTTTTTTATCTCAACCATTTTTCCCTCTTTCATAATAGTTCAGTTTTCATAAAAAAATTTCTTTCTTTTTCAATTTTATCCTTAAGTATCTCTTTGGTCAAATTTTTTTAATTATTTTATTTAAGTGCTTTAACTTCTCTTCTACTGGTGCTCTGGTGCCCTGGTGCTCTGGTGTTCTGGTGTCTGGTGTGAACAAGTTTGGGTAGGTGAGTTAAAGACGGATTATTTCGTCTTTTTCAAACTTCACAAATGGTGCTCCATTTTCTGTAAAAACTCCATAACCTTTTTCTTTTATTTCTCCCAATACAGAAAATTTAATTTTTCTTTTCCTGTAAATTTTCTCCATTTTTACAATTTCTTTCTCTGAAGCAATCCCGATTATACATCCAGAAGAGATTAAACCTCTTATGTCAAGGTTAAAAATTTTACATAACTTTACAGCAGGTGGATAAAAAGGGATTTTTTCAGGAGAAATATAAATTTCCCTCCCTGAAACCTTTGATAATTCATAAAGACCGGTTGAAATTCCTCCTTCTGTTGGGTCATGCATCAATTTTATTTTAAAGTTTCTCCATAGAAAAATACCTTCATCTGATATCCCAATCCCTGGGTTTCTTATTGAGTTTTTAACCTTTTTTAGATACTTTTCACTGAAAAATCTTTTTAAATATTCGTATTTTTCTCTAACAATTATAGATGCACCTTCAATTCCAGCTTCTTTTACAATAAAGACCTTATCTCCTTTTTTTATTTTTTCTCTTCCCTTTTTCTTTACAGGAACTCCAAGCATAAAACCAGAACAGATTACTGATTTAACAGAAGAAGAAATTTCAGTGTGTCCACCAATCCATTTTATCCCGGATTTTTTACATTCATTAGATATCTGAGAAAACACTTCTTCAACCTCCTTGAAAGAAACATTTTCAGGAAAAACAAGGGTTGAAAGGAAATATTCTGGTTTTGCTCCTGAGACAGAAATATCATTTGCATTTATATTTATAAGATAAAATCCAATATCTTCTTTTACAAGGATAATGGGGTCTGATTTTGAATGTAAAATATCTGACTTTACTTTAAAAACAGCACAATCAATCCCAATTCCTGCTCCTTTTATAACATTTTTGTCAACTGATGTGTATTTTTTGAGAAGATATTCAAGAAAAGGAGCAGGTAATTTACCGCTTTTAAATTTCCTTAATCCAGTAAGATACTCTATTTCTTTTCCACTTTCAAAAACAAAATCAGGTGTCAGGTTTCCAAGATTTTCAAATTTCCCATTTCTGACAATTCCACAGGTTAAAATTCCTGCTTTTTTTCCGCATAATATATCAAAGTAATGGTCTCCTACAATAGCAGCGTTTTCCTTTTTTATACCCATCTTTTTCAATGCTTCTTTCAGATGGTATGTGTGAGGTTTAACTTTTTCCACATCATCTCTTGTTAAAACAACATCGTATGG
>JAGGVW010000072.1 GCA_021157805.1 bacterium | reverse complement strand
GAAAGTCATTTTATCTTTACCCGTCTTGCCCGTCTCCTGTGTAAGAATGGAATATCTGTTTTGAGATTTGATTTTATGGGTTCTGGAGATAGTGAAGGAAATTTTGAAGATATGACACTTATAACAGAAATGAAAGATGGTGAAAATGCTGTTGAGTATTTTAAAAAGTTTAAAAATGTAGATAAAGAAAGAGTTGGTGTTCTTGGTCTTTCAATGGGAGCAGTAACTGCTGTCTATACTGCATGGAAACTAAATATAAAATCATTGTGTCTCTGGTCTCCGCTTGCCTATCCTTCAGTAATAATAAAAAAATTAACAAAAAAAATAAAAGAACAACTTGAGAAAAAAGGTAAAGCATACCTTCAAGGAACAGGACTTTATATAAGCAAAAAATTTATTGAAACCAGAAAAGTTGTTAAACCACTTGAATTTGCAAAAGAATACAGAGGAAATGTTTTAATTATCCATTGTAAAGATGATAAAACACTACCTTTAAAACACTCTCTTTCGTATTTTAAAAATTTCCATTATAATACGAGGTTTTCTGAACTTGTAATTTTTGATAAAGGTGAACATACATATATTATTGAAAAAACAGAAAAAGAAGTTTTAAACCAAACAGTTAAATTTTTTAAAGAAACACTTTAAAATGAATCTACTTTTACTTAATTTACTTTTTTCAGCAACAAAGACAGAAACAACTTTAACAGAAACAAGGATATATCCACATTTTGATTTTTCCTCTTATTTTCCTCTCTGGATGAGCAAGACATTTATGGGAGTGGCAATATGGCAGTTTATAACTGCTTTCATTTTTGTTCTTCTTGGTTTTGTTGCAAAGAAAATATCTGATTACTTTATAGAAACAAAATTGATAAAAATTGTTAAAAAAACAAGATTTGAACTTGATGACCTCATTGTAAAAGCATTTTCAAGACCATTCGGTTTTGCTCTTGTTCTTATTGGAATATCTTTTGCTATTGGTGTTTTACCTATTCCACCTGTTGCAGAAAAATTTGTTTTTGCTGCTGTTAAAATTGCTGGTGTTATTATTTTCCTCTGGTTTTTATTCCGTCTTGTTGATGTTGGAGTTTACTATCTTTCAAAATTAGCCAAAAAGACAGAATCAAAACTTGATGACCAGCTTGTTCCACTTATAAGCAAATCACTGAAAGCAACAATAGGTATTATATGTTTTCTCTGGCTCTTCCAGCTTTTAGGTTATAATGTTTCAAGTTTACTTGCAGGTCTTGGAATTGGTGGACTTGCTGTTGCTCTTGCTTTGCAGGATACTTTAAGCAATTTTTTCGGTTCTGTTTTTATATTTCTTGATAGACCTTTTATGGTTGGTGATTGGGTAAAAATAGGAGATGTTGAAGGTATTGTTGAGGATATTGGTTTCCGTTCAACAAGAATAAGAACCTGGCTTAAAACTCTTGTCTCAATTCCAAATAAGAATGTTGCAAATGCCACTATTGATAACTGGTCAAGAATGCCGAGAAGGAGAGTTTTCCAGACGATTGGGCTAACATACGAAACAACAGCAGACCAGATGGAAAAAGCAGTAGAAGAAATAAAAAAGATTATAGAAAATGACCCTGGTGTTGATAAAAACTTCATAGTTGTTAAATTCAGCGAATTTGGAGATTCTTCCCTCAATATAACAGTTATTTATTTCACAATTGATACAACACTGAAAGGACATCTTGAGACAAAAGAAAGAATAAACCTATCTATTATGAGAAAGTTATCAGACCTTGGACTTTCAATTGCTTTCCCGACTATGAGTATATATCTTGAAAAGGGAAACTTAAAAATTGAAAAGAAGGATTGATTACAAAGATAGAACTTACCACCAACTTTTTACTCTGGATATGTTGACTTTTTTAAAACTTTCAGGTATTTTATTTATTCTATGGGGAAAAAACAGGAGGGAGAGATGCCAACATATGAATACGAATGTGAAAAATGCGGATATAGATTTGAAAAATTCCAGAAAATGACAGACTTACCTGTAAAAGTTTGTCCTGAATGCAAAAGCAGAAAAGTAAAAAGATTAATTGGAATTGGTGGCGGAGTTATTTATAAAGGGCCTGGATTTTACACAACAGAATACAGAAGTGAAGAATATAAAAGAAAAGAAAGAGAAGAAAAACAGGCGATTAGTTCAGAGAGTTCATCATCCAGTTCAACCAGTAATAAATAATTTACAATTCTACCTTTTTTTGATATAATCTTTGATAAGTTCCGGTGTAGCTCAATGGTAGAGCAGGCGGCTGTTAACCGCAAGGTTGTAGGTTCGAATCCTACCACCGGAGCTTTTTTAATATAATCCGAACGAGGTGTGAGTAAAAGTTTATTGTTTTTACACAAAGAGTACCTACAGAAAGAATTTTCAGGAATTTATATAAAATTAAACTAAAGGGGAGGATTTTTATACTTTTCAAAAAAGAATATTCTCTTCTTTTTCTGTTTTTTTCTTGAGTACTTATTATCTAAAAAAGCAAAATTTCTTCAACCAGAGATATTTCTTTCTTTAATTCTATAGATAATCTATCTCTTTCTTTTTTATGGCAAATTGAGGAGGACCGTCCTCCACAGTTCAATACATGAGGGAATTTGTTGTATAATGTATTAAAAAGGAGTTAATTATGAGTGGAATTTATATGTTAATCCCGACACTTCTTGTTGTTTTCGTTTCATATCTTATAGTGAGGGCAGGGGGAATTGCGTTAAGAATGACGGGGATGGATGAAGAAAGGGCAAGGTTTCAGGCATTATCAGCATTTACCGGAACTGGTTTTACAACAAAAGAAGCAGAATTAGTTGTTAATCATCCTACAAGAAGGAAAATTATAAGTTGGTTGATGATACTTGGACATGCAGGGATTGTTACAGTTATTGTCACTGCTACTTCTTCTCTTATAACAACAAAAGGATACCAGCTTTCAATAAATGCAATTTTTCTCATAGGTGGAATTTACCTCATACATCGGCTTACCAGGCATAGAAAACTTATGAAAAAGTGGGAAGAATTTATAAGAAAGAAACTTATAAAATTCCCTGAATTTGAAGAAGGGTTAACTGAAGACCTTTTACATTTTCTTGAAGGTTATGGGCTTGTAAGAATTTCTGTTAGAAATGACTCTGAGTTTGCAGAGAAAGTAATTGGAAAACTGGATTTGAGAAAAAGGGGAGTAATTGTTCTTGGAATTGAGAGAGAAGGTAAATGGATACATACCCCGGATAGAAATGAAAAACTTCTTCCTGATGATAGAATTGTTGTTTATGGACCACTTTCAACTTTAAAGAAACTTGGGAAGGAAGAATAAATGAAAAAGGATATAATTGTAGGTGTTTTTGGTTCAATGAACACAGATATAGTTGCTTACGGAGTTGAGAAGTTTTTGAAGGCAGGAGAACAATCAGTTGCCGGAATTTTGAAGATAGGACCTGGTGGAAAGTCAAGGAATATTGCGCAGATGGTTTCTGTTCTTGTGGGAAAAGGAAAAGTTGCTATGGTGGGAAAGACAGTGAAAGATGATTTCAATTTATGGAAAGTTCCATTTAAAGCGATGGAAAGAGAAGGGGTTATAACTGATTTTATAAAAATACTTGATTTTAAAAAAACAGGGAAGTTTCCAGGTGTTGCTATAATTCCAGTTGATAAAAAGGGGAAAAATCAGATATATGTTTTACCTGGGATAAATGAAGATTTTTGTGAAGAAGACATTGATGAAGTTGAAGAAATTTTTAAAATTATAAGAGATAATAAAGGAGTAGTTTCTTTTACTCTTGAAATGCCTTACAGAACAGGTGTTCATATAGTAAGGAAATGTAAAAAATGTGGTATAAAGGTGATAATTGACCCTGGTGGAATTCAAAAGAAAATGAAATGGAAAAAATTGCTGGAAGGGTGTTATTTTTTAAAGCCAAATGAATTTGAAGCAGAAATTTTAACTGGAGTAAAGGTTGAAGATTTTAAGACAGGTAAAATTGCAGGAAAGAAAATCCTTGATTATGGAGTGGAAAATGTCCTTATTACCTGCGGGGAAAAAGGAGGATATTTTTTCTCAAAGAATATTTCAGAGCATATTAATATTCCCAAAATAGATATAAAAAGTAAAGAAAAAGATGAAACAGGATGTGGAGACCAGGTTACTGCTTATATAATATATGGAATTGTATCTAGAAAGGATATAAAAGAAACTGTGAAAGAATCAATTTTTGCCGGATGTTTACAGTTTTATAGGAAGGGGATACAGCCAGTAAGAAAAAGTGAAGTAAAAAAAAGTGATTGAAAAGGTGAAGAAATGAGAGTAGCAAGTTTTTTAAAAAAGAGGATAGAACAACTTAAAAGGAATACTTACGCTCTTTATCTGGCATATAAAGACCCAAGAGTTCCCCTGTATGCAAAGATTTTCATTGTTGCCGTTGTTGGTTATGTTGTAAGTCCTCTTGATTTAATTCCAGAGTTTATACCTGTTATTGGGTATTTTGACGATTTAATTATTCTTTCAGCAGGAATTTATTTTACAGTTAAAATGATTCCTGGTGATGTCTGGGATGACTGCAAAAAAAGAGCAGTTTCTGAACCAGGTGATAGAAAATTGAAGTGGCTGGGGACTTTTCTTATTATTTTTATCTACATTTTTATTATTTCCCTTATAGTATTAAGTTATTTAAGAAAGAAAAAAATTTAGCCCAAACCCGGTTTGGGCTTTTATTCTCCTTTATTCCTCTTGGATTTGTTTTTTTATTTTTTTCCACAATTCAAACCATATCCCATTCTTTACAGGAAAATATTCAGTGAAAAATCCGTTTTTCTTTTCTGTAATTATTCCAGCCATTTTTAATCCGTAACTCTGCAAGTTTTAAGTAATATGTAAGTTTAATTTTTCAATTAGTTTTCGTATTGACTCTGGTATTTCTAAATCTATCCAGTGGTTAGATATTTTCACTTTTCGGATTTTACTTAAATGTAATATTACATCACTT
>JAGGVW010000170.1 GCA_021157805.1 bacterium | reverse complement strand
TGCAAGGTCATATATTCTAAAAATTTCTTCTTTCTTCAAATCCCGTATGGTTAAAAAATCTCTTTTTTCTATTTTTCACCTTTAAAGAGAGGAAAAACATTCATCCATTATTTCCACTGCTTCATCAATTTCTTTTCTTTTTACTGTAAGTGCGGGCATCACTCTTATAACATTTCCATGAGTGCAGTTTAAAAGGAGTTTTTTTTCAAGACATTTTTTATAAAATTCTTTCCCATCCATTTCAAGTTCAAAAGCAAGCATCAATCCCATTCCTTTCACTTTTTTTATAAAATTATATTTTTCCTTTAACTTCTCCAGTTTCTCTCTTAAATATTTTCCATTTTTTCTAACTTTTTCAAGAAGGTTCTTTTCTTTTATTGTTTTTATAACAGCAATAGCGGAAGCACAGGCAAGAGGACTGCCTCCAAAAGTTGATGCATGTGTTCCAGGAACCATAAGGTCAGCCACTTCCTTTTTAGCAACCATTGCTCCTATGGGAAAACCTCCACCAAGTGTTTTAGCAAGTGTCATTATGTCTGGTTCAATTTTAAAATGCTGATAAGCAAAAAATTTCCCTGTTCTCCCAAACCCGGTTTGGACTTCATCAAAAATCAAAAGTATATCTTTTTCTTTACATAATATACTAACTTTTTCAAGATAATCTTTATCTATAATATTTATTCCACCTTCTCCCTGAATTAATTCTAAAAATATTGCAACTGTTTTATCATCAATTTTTTTTCTTAAAGCATTAAAATCATTAAATGGAACATAAGAAAAACCTTCTGGTAGTGGTTTAAATGGTTCATTATATTTTTTCTGTCCTGTAAGAGTAACAGTCGCAAGAGTTCTTCCATGAAAAGAATTTTCCATTGAGATAATTTTATATCTTCCTTTACTTTTTCCATAAAGACGAGCAAGTTTAATCGCTGATTCATTTGCCTCTGCTCCACTATTACAGAAAAAAACTTTTCCTTCAAAAGAAATATCAACAATTTCTTTAGCACATATTGCCTGCCAGGGATGATAATAATTGTTTGGAATATGAATTAAAGTGGATACCTGTGTTTTTATTGATTTCACAACCTCTGGATAACAATGACCAAGTCCACTAACAGCCCAGCCAGGAAAAAAATCAAGATATTTTTCTCCGTTTAAATCCCATAAATAACTTCCTTTACCTCTGACAAAAACAAGGTCCTCTTTTGTATAACATCCAATAACATATTCCTGGTAAATTTTCTTAATCTGCTTTCTCTCCATTTTTTACAATCTCTGTTCCAATTCCTGATTTTGTAAAAACTTCAAGAAGAATTGAGTGTGAAACATTTCCACTAATTATATGAACTTTTTTAACTCCTTTTCTAATTGCCTTCATTGCAGAACGAACTTTCGGAATCATCCCTTCTTTTATAATTTTTTTATTTATCAAATCATCTCCTTGAGAAAGTTCAAGGACAGAAATGAGTGTTTCTGCTTTTTCAGGATGTCTCATAATACCAAGAACATCAGTAATAAAAATTAACTTTTCTGCTTTCATATTTTCAGCAATTGAAGAAGATACAGCATCACCATTTATATTTAAAAGCACTCCTTCTTTATCAAATGCAAGAGGAGCAACAACAAGAACCTTTTCTTTTTTGACTTTTTCCTCTATATATTTAACGTTAACATCAGCAACCTGTCCAACAAAACCAAGGTCAACTACCTCTTCTCCTCTCTGATAATGAATTTTTTTACCTGTTATGAATTTTTCTTCAGGAGTAAGAGATGAAGCAGATAAATTAAATTTATTTTTAAGTTCATTTATAATTGAATCTCTTACATTGTAGAGAACATCTTTTACTATTTCCAGTGTTTTTTTATCAGTTATTCTGAGACCATCAATAAACTTTGCTTTACCTCCTCTTTTTTCTATCTCTTCAGTGATAAACGGTCCACCACCACATATTAAAATTACATTTATTCCAACAACTTCAAGAAAAGCAATATCCTGTAAAATATCTTCTTTTGCTTCATCAATTCTCAATATACTCCCACCAATTTTAATGACAAATGTTTTTCCTTTATATTTTTTTATATAAGGGTATGCTTCAATTAAAACTTCTGCCTTTTTAAGTATTTCATCCTCCACTTTACTCCTCCATTTGTATTTTATTACAAATATTTAAATTGCCTTAAAGAAAATATTCTACCACATTTTTAAAAATTTTAAACCCATAAGCAAATTTATCTTTATAATTATAATCTCTCCAGTCAGGAAAATGATATTTCAAGATACATCTTTCAGGATGAGGCATCATACCAAAAACAAGTCCTGTTTCATTACATATTCCTGCTATGTTTTCAACAGAGCCATTTGGGTTATAGGGATAACCAGCAATATTACCTTTCTCATCACAATATCTCAAAACAATGAGTTTTTCCTTTTTAATTTTTTCCAGAACATCTTTATTCTCTGGTATAAATTTCCCTTCAGCATGAGCAACTGGCAATCTTATTATTTCTGGAAGTTCTTTAAAAAACGGAGAGATACTTTCTTCTACTTTCAAATAAACCCATCTATCCTCAAACCTTGCTGAATTATTCCAGGATAAAGTAACTTTTTGTTCACCTTTCCAGGGTAAAATTCCTGATTTAACAAGAACCTGAAAACCATTACAAATTCCAATAATTACCTTTTTTGAATCAATAAATTTACATATTTCATCCCACAATTTATATTTTATCTGATTTGCAAGAACTTTACCTGCTGCAATATCATCTCCATAAGCAAATCCACCTGGAATTACAAGAACCTGATATTTTTCAAGAAGTTTTTTATTCTCAATAATTCTGTTAATATGAATTCTTTCTGCTTTTGCTCCTGCAAGTTTAAAAGCCCATTCTGTCTCAACATCACAATTTGTTCCAGCAACTCTTAAAATTAAAACATTTACCATTTAACTCCACTCCTCCATTTTTTATCCAGAATTTCTACGGGTATTTCAAACAGTTTCTTCCTCCCACTAAAAACTCTAAAAACTTTTTTATCTATCACTTTACCTATATTTGAAATTTCACAGAAATTCATAATTTTTTCAAATTTTTCTTTATCTTTTTCCTCCACTTCAACAACAAATCTTCCCTGTGATTCAGAAAAAAGTAGTGTTTCAACTGAACTATCTTTTGAAGGAATTTTATCTATATCAATCTCTACTCCTATTTTTCCCCCTATCATCATCTCAGAAATACAAACAGCAAACCCACCATCAGAACAATCATGACAGGACTTTACAAATTTCATTTTTATTGCTTTATAAAGTTTCTTCATCAAATTCACCGATTTCTCCGGTTCAGGCACATACTATCTTAAAACCTTTTGTTGGTAAAGAAGGTCCTTCTGATGGTGTGGTTCTTAAAGTCCTTTACAATAAAAACTATGGAGTTGCTATTGGTTGTGGTATAAACCCATTTTATGGAGAGATTGACCCCTACTATATGGCTGGATGTTGTATAGAAGAAGCAATAAGAAATGTTGTTTGTTGTGGAGCTAATCCAGAAAAAATTGCTATACTTGACAATTTCTGCTGGGGAGATGTTAAAGATGAAAAACAACTTGGTTCTCTTGTAAGATGTGTTGATGGCTGTAAGGATTTTGCTTTAAAGTATAAAGTGCCATTCATTTCAGGCAAAGACAGTTTAAATAATTTCTTTATTGATAAAAATGGAAAAGAAGTTTCAATTCCAGGGACACTTTTGATTTCAAGC
>JAGGVW010000150.1 GCA_021157805.1 bacterium | reverse complement strand
TCCCATAAGTCGAGTTGTCCCAAGTGCAACATGAGTTACACTTATATTTCTTCCTGCCATAAGTAAATTTTTTATGTTTTTTGAATATAAGCATCTGTAAGGAATCTGATAAATATAGACATATCTTCTGTCACATTCTTTCTGCTTTTTTTCCTTATCATTTGTACATGTAGGTTCAGGAGGTTTGTCTTTTGCGAGAATTCCACCAGGAGTATGAAGGTCAATATTCCAGCCACCATATGCAACAGCATCAAAAAATTTTCTTCTTTCTTTTATATCATTTTCATTCAAAATATAATCACCTATTATTCTTCTTGATTCTCTTTTTCCTGGAACCATCCCCACCCATTCAATCGTAAAATTTTCAAATCCATGGTCTCCTTCATTTTTTAAATGGTCCCAGATACCAAGAAGGTGAGCAAGTAAATTATGTTTTATTTCTTCATTATCATAAATTATATCAAATGGATAACCAATTTCTATCCACCAGTATCCAGGCATTCCAGAATGAGATCTTGTTTTTAAAGCAATATCATCTTTTTTATATTTTACAATCCAGGAAGGTGGTTCAAATTTTACTGGTTTCCCCGTATCTCTTACAAGAAAAAGTAAAGAACTTCCCATTATTCCCATATCACTTTTTTCAGGAGCAAGAGATTCACCAAATTCATCTTTACCTTCTCTTCCAATTCTGTATTCTGCACCAGATGAAAAAGCAACTACCCCATCTCCTGTGGCATCAATAAAAAAATCACCATAAATAATAAATTCTTTTTCACTTCCTGATTGAACACAAAAAACACCTTCTATCAAATCATTCTTTTTCATTACTGCTTTTCTAACAGAAGTATTTAAAAACATATCTACATTTTCTTTCTTTAAGAAATCATAAAGAACAAGGTCTAAATTTGAATTTATATAAGAGTTTCTATGAGAGGCAAAATTTCTCTTTCTTTCCTCAAGGAACATTTCACTTATAATTCCTGTCTCTCTTGCCCAGCAATTGTTTGCACATGCTCCGCCAATGTTTACTCTTATTTCAGATGAAGCATTCCCACCAAAAACAGGTCTATCCTGAACAATTGCTGTTTTCAATCCATATCTACCTGCTGCAATTGCAGCACAAACACCAGACAACCCTCCACCACAAACAATTACTTCATATTTTTCCATTTTTTCCCCCTGAAACAGGGAAATTGCTGCAATGAAAGTAGATAAAAATCTGCTCGTAACAACCAATGTTGCACCTGATAAGAATAAAAACACCGGCTAATAGTTTTTTAGTTTTCATAAAAATAATTTATTTCTTTTTCAAATTTTATTCCCTAACCATCTATCCTGTCAAATTTCCAGTTACTTTAAAACATAGTTGTTCTGGTGTTCATTATAAAAAGGTTCTATTATCTGACTATATATATTCTTATAAAATTTTATCTGGTATAAATGAACCATAAAAGAAAAGAACTGCCTGAAACTGCGAAAACCGTAAACGGAAGTCCTATTTTTACAAAATCAGAAAATTTTACTTTATACCTATTTTTCTTCAATATCCCAACTCCAACGACATTACAACTTGCTCCAATAGGGGTAATATTACCTCCTATTGAACTACCTATTAAAAGCCCAAATAGAAAAAGATATGGATTTAATGAGAGATTAGAACAAAGTATTTTTATTCCTGAAATCATAGCCATTGTATAGGGAATATTATCAACAAAAGAAGAGATGAAGACAGAAATCCATACAATTAAATTAAAAAGTAAAAAGGGGTTTTTACCTCCTGTTTTAAAAAGAAAATCAGCAACTATTTCAATAAATCCGAATTTTTTAATTGTTCCAACAAGAATAAAAATCCCAATAAGTAAGAAAAAACTATCCCAGTCAATCTGTTTAATTGAGACATTTTCATCTTTAAATTTTTTAAAGTAAATAAGAGCAGTTATAATCGCATAAGAAAGGCAGACAACAGCAGGGAAAAAGGAAAATCTATCCTGAAAAAAAGAGGTTATAGCAAGGGTTATTATCATCAAAACTAATGAAAATGCTGGTAGATATGTTTTTACCTTATATTCTTTATCTTCCCTGTATTCCACATTCCCTTTTTCTCTCCTGAAAAAAAGATAGAGAATAAAAAAACTTAAAAGTGCTCCAAACTGAACAAAAAAGAAAATCCCGGGTTTTCCAGATGGAAGTCCAAGTTTTGTTGCTGGCATAAAGAAAAAGTCATTGAAATTCATACCTGTTTCCATAGCAAGGATTATACTTGGACTGTCTCCAACCATTGTTGCACATCCCTGTAAGTTACTTGAAATTGCCATTCCTACAAAAAGCGGTATAGGGTTGAGATTATTTCTTCTTGTGAATTCTAAAGCGACAGGAGCCATAATTAAAATTGTGGCGACATTTTCAATAAACGCAGAAATAAAACTTGTAACAATACATATAAGAAGGTAAATTATTCCCACAGGCAGTTTTTTCTGTTCTATTTTGCTTACTATATAAGCGGGAACTTTTGAGTTTGTAAAAAGGAATGATAGAATACTTGTTCCGAGAAAAATCCCAAGAACATTAT
>JAGGVW010000045.1 GCA_021157805.1 bacterium | reverse complement strand
GCTCTTGAAAGAAGATTCCAGCCAGTAATAGTAAATCCACCAACAGTTGAAGAAACAATAGAAATACTTAAGGGATTAAGAGAAAGATATGAGACACATCATAACTTGAAAATACCAGACGAAGCAATTGAGATAGCCGTGAGGTTAAGCGAGAGATATATAACGGGGAGAAACCTACCGGATAAAGCGATAGATTTAGTTGATGAAGCAATGAGCCAGTTAAGGGTTAAATTGTTCAATCCTCCTGAAGAAATTGAAAAACTTGAAAGGGAAATAAAAGAAATTACAAAAAAGAAAGATGAAGCAATAAATAAACAGAACTATGAAAAAGCGGCTATGATGAGAGATAAGGAAAGAGAATTGAAAAATAAACTTGATTATTTAAAAGAAAACTGGGAGAAATTAATCCCTGAAGAGAAAAAAATCGTGTCAGCAGAAAATATAGCACAGGTGGTTTCTCAGTGGACAGGGATACCTGTTTATAAACTGTGTAAAGAAGAAAAAGACAAACTTCTTGAAATGGAAAGTGCGATACACAGAAGAGTTATTGGACAGGATGAAGCAATTACTGCTATAAGTAGAGCAGTAAGAAGGTCAAGAGCAGGACTTAAAGATACAAAAAGACCAATTGGAAGTTTTCTTTTTCTTGGTCCAACAGGGGTTGGTAAAACACTTCTTGCAAGAGCAATCGCTGAATTTCTTTTTGGTGATGAACAGGCACTCATCCAGATTGATATGAGTGAATATATGGAAAAATTTTCGGTGACAAGATTGATAGGTGCACCTCCCGGGTATGTTGGCTATGAAGAAGGAGGGCAATTAACAGAAAAAGTTAGAAGAAGACCTTACAGTGTTATTTTACTTGATGAAATTGAGAAAGCACATCCTGATGTTTTCAATTTACTCTTACAGGTCCTTGAAGATGGTCATCTTACAGATGGATTGGGAAGAAGCGTAAGTTTTAAAAATACAATTTTAATAATGACATCAAACATTGGAACAAATATTTTCAAAAATAAAGCAATTATTGGATTTCAGGGACAGGATGATAATTTTTCATTTACTACCCTTAAAGATAAAATTATTGAGAAAGTTAAGAAAACATTCAGACCAGAATTTCTAAATAGAATAGATGAGATAATCATATTTCATCCTCTTAAAAAAGAACATCTTTTTAAGATTGTAGAGATTGAACTGGAAGAAGTAAAGGAAAGATTGAAGGAACATAATATAGAAATTACTCTTACAAATGAGGCAAAGAAGTTTCTTATTGAGAAAGGGACAAATCCTGAATTTGGAGCAAGGCCTTTAAGAAGAACAATATCAAGGTATCTTGAAGACCCGTTATCAGAGGAGATTCTAAAAGATAAATTTCCTCCAAATTCAGTTATAATTGTGGAAAGAAAAGGTAAACAACTTTCCTTCCGATTGCGAAAGAAAGGAGAAAAAATTGAAAAAAATTCAGATTCTACCTCTGTTATTCCTGCTTAGTTTTACTTTTTCTGCTTTCCCTCAGTTATATATAAAAGAAATAAAAGTGGTTGGTAATAAATTGCTCAGTAAAGAAAAAATATTTTCTTTGATGAAGACAAAAGTGGGAGCAGAATTTAATGAAGGGGTTGTAAGAGATGATATAAAAAGAATTGCAGAAACAGGATATTTTTCAAGTGTAAGTTATAAGTATGATAAAAAAGGGCAGGATGTGTATCTTCAGATAGACCTGATTGAAAATCCAGTAATAGGAGAGATATATTTTTCCGGGAATAGAATTTTCAGGAGAAAAAAACTTCTTAAATTTCTTGGTATAAATAAAGGAGAAGTTTTTAATGAAATTAAATTGAGAGATGGGATAGAGGAGATAAAGAAGAATTATATAAAAAAAGGAGTGAATTTTGTTGAAATAACCTATGAAAAGAAAGTCACTAATGGCAAAATAAATATTTATATAAAAATTGATGAGAAGGGCGGGAGGAGTTATATTCAGAAAATTGTTTTCAAAGGGAATAAAAGTTTCTCAAAAAGAAAATTGTTGAAACTTGTAAAGTTGAAAAGAAGAATGATGCCGATTTTCAGAGGCACATTTAAAAAGGAAACATTTGAAAGAGATATTGAAAGTGTAAAAAGATTTTATAAGAAAAATGGCTTTTTAGATGTAGAAGTAAAAGGGAAAGTTGTTCCTGTAAGGAGAGGAAGAATTATTGTTGAACTTGATATAAAAGAAGGAGCCCAGTATTTTCTTGGAAATATTGATTTTAAAGGAAAATTACTTTTCGATAAAAACAAATTATTTTCATCTCTTGCTTTAAAAAATAAAAGCGATGTTTTTGATGAAGAAAAAGCACAGGAGAATATAAGAAATCTTATAAATCTTTATTATAATAGAGGATATATAAGAGCAAATATTACACCTGTCCCATTAAGAAAAGGTAAGTATATTAACCTTGTGTATTATATTGAACCAGGGGATGTCTATTATGCTAATGAGATAAAAATAAAGGGAAATACGAAAACAAAAGATAAAGTTATAAGAAGAGAATTGAAAGTTTATCCAGGGGATGTAATAACTTCTGAAAAAATAAAGAAAAGTTATAATAATTTGAAAGACCTTAATTATTTTGAAGATATTAAAATATTTCCTGAATTTACTGAAAAAGAAAAAAATACTGCAGATATTGTGGTTGATGTAAAAGAAAGAGAAAGAACAGGTGTCTTTCTCATTGGTGGTGGATACAGTAGTGTTGATAATATTGTTGGTATGGTAAGTATTCAACAGAACAACTTTGATATTACAAACCCACCCCATTTTGTTGGTGGAGGACAGCATCTTTCTTTAACAACTGAAATAGGAACAGAGGCAAGGAATTTTAAATTGAGTTTTACAGAGCCATATTTCCTTGATAAGCCGGTATGGATAGGACCTGATATTTATAGATTGAGACATGAATGGGATGATTATACAATTGAAAATACAGGTGGGGATTTAAGAATTGGAAGAAGATGGGAAAAATGTTCATTTGGCATTAAGATTTTATCTGAAAAAAACGATTTATCAGATATTGAGATACCTTCATTAAAACACCAGGAAGGGAGTTTAAGAAAAAATAGTATAACTTTTTCTTTTATTTATAATAATCTTGACAGGAATTTTTCTCCCAGCAGAGGAAATAAGTTTGATATTGACCTTGAATATGCAGGAGGGATTTTTCAGGGAGATATTGATTTTATAAAACCAACAGTAGAAAATAATTATTATCATCCGTTTAAAAAATGGGTTTTTCACAGTAGAACTTATGCTGGATGGATAAAAGAAATTGGAGATACAGATGAAATACCAGTTTATGAAAGATTTTTTGGTGGTGGTATAGGAACAGTG
>JAGGVW010000222.1 GCA_021157805.1 bacterium | reverse complement strand
GAATAAAAATACATCCTTATTATCAAAATTTCAATCTGGATGAAAAGAAAATGTTTGATATTTATGCAAAAGTAGAAAGTTCTGGACTAATTCTTGTTTCTCATACTGGTTATGATTTTGCTTTTGAGAGAGTGAGAAAAGCAGACCCTGAAAAAATAATCAAAATAAAAAAGTTCTTTCCTGAACTTAAATTTATTACAACACATCTTGGTGGATGGGAAATGTGGGATGAAGTAGAAAAATTTATACTTGGAAAGGAAATTTATATGGAAATATCTTTTTCACTCCAGTTTTTATCAGAAGAAAGAGTTAAAAGAATAATTTCAAAACACCCTTCTGAATATATACTTTTTGGAACTGATTCTCCATGGGCTGACCAGGGGAAATCAATTGAAAGATTAAAAAAACTGAACCTACCTGATAAACTTGGAGAACTGATACTTTATAAAAACGCTTCTTCCCTTCTCTCTAGGACCCGGTTCTAAAACCGGGTCCTATCTGCCTATTGGATAATTGCCATATTTAATCCCTGCTTCAAGAAATGTTATATAATTTCTTTCAAGTTCAGGTGTTAAAGGTGCTGATTCTGGAATGTCTGATGGAATTAAAATAAATTTTCCTCTTCTTGCTCCTTGAATTATTGCTTCTTTTACCATCTGGTCAATCTCTTCTGGCGTTCTGAATTCCATATCAGTTGCATCTATTCCTCCCATAATTACAACTTTATCCCCGACAATTTTCCTTATTTTCAGGATAAAGTTCTGCTTTTCAATTATATTTGAAATTGGCTCAATTACATCTATTCCGAGTTTTAAAACATAGGGTATTAAATTATCAATATGGTCATGCCAGTGATAACATATAAAATTTCTGTTTCCTCTTTTAAGAATCTCAATCAGATGCATATCATACCTTAAGACAAAATCAGAAAATGCTTTTTTAATGTTAAAATATTCTTCTGGTAGAGTAGGTGGAGTTGCATATTCAGCTCCTCTTATTCTTATTATTACATTTTCCATATTTGTTGATATATAAGTATAAAGGTCTATTAATCTCTGGTAAATTTGTTCAAGTAATTTCTGAATGAGATGGGGAAAGTCAAGAGCAAATTTTGCAAAATCACCAGGAGCAAAAAGAAACCCAACAACTCCAAGAGGGTCAGGGAGAGCAATGACAATAACCCCTCTATCTCCTACCTCTCCCTGTAATTTATAAAAATCCCTTATATCAGGTCTGTAAGGTGAGTATGGCAAAGATAGGAATTTATGGATATCTTTTTCTCTTTCAATCCAGGGTTTTTGAACCCACTGATGCATACTCATATTTGATTTTCTTGCAATTCGGACAAGAGGTCCTAATTCTGTATTAACTGTTATTTTTACTGATTTAGAACCAGGAGAGTCCTGATATTCTTCCACTTTAATTTCAACAGATTCAGGAGAAGAAAAGAAAAAACCTGTTTTTGGCCTATAGAAGAAAAATGTATCCTGCAAATTTCTTGCTTTTTCAAGAAGATTATGGAAACTTTTATGTTTTGCCCAGAAAGAATTTTCATCAAAAGGGTTTATTTTGTAAAGAGAAACAGGGACTCTATCCGGGATTCCTCCAAAAAGAACATTATAAATTCTTTCTTTTGAGGTCAAAACTATCCCCTCCCCAGTATTTTATCAATTGCAAGGGAAAGATTATAAATTATTGTTTCAGAAAAGAACTTATAAGGTCCAAATTCAGCAGTTAAATAACTATCATATTCAACTTCTTTCAATGCCTTAATAACCTCTGGCCAGTTAACATCACCTTCTAATAAACCACAAAAACCACTTATATTTCCAACACTCAATTTAAAATCTTTAAGATGGATTCTTTTTATTTTTTTGCCAAGAATTCTTATCCAGTCCTCAGGATATCCAATTATTAAAATATTTCCAACATCAAAGTAAACACCAACATATTCTGAGCCAATTTCTTCAACAAAATTTTTCATCTCAAGGGGACTTAAAAGGAATTTATTCCAGACATTTTCAACACAAATATAGACCTTATTTTTCTCTGCTAGTTCAACTGCTTTTTTTATTGATTCCTGACTCCTTCTATAAGCAATGTCATATCTTACTCTTTCATCTCCTGAACCCAGAGGTCCAACAACTCCAGGGACAACAAGAACTGCATCTGTTTCAAGGTATTTACATACTTCAATACTCTTCAAAAGAAGTTTTTCTCCCATTTTTCTCTTTTCTTCATTATCACTTGTTAAAGGAAATTGCCAGAAGCCACCAGCGAGTAAACTTGCTACTTCAAGTCCTACTTTATTAACTTTTTCTTTAACTTTTTCTATTTCTTCTTCACTGCTATCCATACTCAAAACGCCATTTAAATTTAATTCAACTGCTTCAAAGCCAGCATCTTTAATTATTTTCAGCCCTTCTTCAAAACTCATATCTCCTATTACACCTATGTTTACACTTTTTTTCATTTTTTGCTCCTTTTAAATATGGTCAAATACCCACATAAAAACATTTATAGGTAAAACACTTCTTAAAACATCTGTAATTTCTTTTTTTATTCCCTTTAACTCCCAGAAAGATGTTCCAAATAAAAATTTTACCATATCAATTTCATCAAGTAAAATTTCGTTTTTCCCTTTACCTTTCAATACATTTACTTTTCCACTTTTCTTCTCAACAATAACAGATTCACCATTTTTTATTGAAAAAGTTATGGGGAAATTTTCAGGGATTAAGGAGAATTTTTTTGAAAATACTTTAAGCGTATGATATAAATCAATAATTTTTATCATTCCTTCTGGTTTTATTTCCCATGAAGAAGCAGCGGAAACAATTAATTCAGGTATAAATTCAAAATCAGGATAATAAAGAGAAAAAGAAGAATATCCAAATCTTTCTTCAATATATTTTAAAATCTGTAAAACTAATCTTTCATCTCCTCCAGATTCTATAATCCTGAAACCAGTTTCAACTGAAATTGAAATGTATGCAAACTTATTTTTTTTCTGTAGATAATAAGTTGCTGAAGAAACTTTTTTGAATCTTTCTTCAAATTCTTTTTGCGTTCTTTTTTTTCTGTAAGGATGGTGATTGTATGCCTTTATAATTTTCTCAAGGATTTTTTCTTCTCCCTGAAATCTTTTTGTGTTTTTATCACTTTCTATTTTATTCTTTACCAGTCCTCTTGAAGTTATAGTAATGAAAATTTTTTTACCTGCTACTTCATACCCGAAATTTTTATATCTATATCTATCTCCCCATAAAATAGAAAGAGGAAATTTTTGTTTTTTCATCTCTTTGAAACTTTCCTGTAAAAGAGCACTCATATATCCTTTTCCTCTATGAGAATAAGAAGTTGCAACAGCTCCAATTCCTGCAAAATTTACCTCTATTCCATCCAGAATTAAAGGTAAAGGAAAAATCCTGACAAGAGAAACAATTTCCCCTTTCTCTTTTATAATAAAAGTGTTTTTGAAATCAGTATTATTTTTTTTCCATACTTGAGGATAACTTAAAGGAAACCAGTTATAAGAATGTCCATAAGCACTTTCAAGAAATCTCTGTATTTTCTCATATTCACTTTTTTTTGCTCTTTCTACCATTTTCTTTTCCGGGAAGATGGTTCACATTAAAAAAGGGTAGTTTCAATTTCCTTATTAAAATAACCCCCATCCCCTCTCATAACATTTCCTATTCTACCCTTTACTATATATTAAATTTTAAAGAACCAACAAGATTTTGTCAATATCTTTACAATTTTTTTACATAATACAAATAATGATGCATCTCAAATTCATTTTAAAAATAACTCAACTACAGGAACTTCTACTTTTGGCTTAAATGGAGGAAGAGAAAGAACAATTCCCTCTACTTCTCCCATTTTCTTTTTATACCATTCATTAACTTCTACTTTAATTTCACTTCTATCATTTAAAAGTTGAGCATATGCAACTTTCTCTTTATATTCTTTCCCTTCAAGAAACAAAAATTTATAAGGCCAGGAAAATATATGAACATAAAGACGATTTTTCTCTGGATTATATGTTAATCTGCAATCTTTTGGTGTTTTAAATTCTTCTGGTGCTTCTGTGCATCCATATATACTGTCTGAATGGTAATTCATCCATTCCCCAATTTTTTCAAGTCTTTCTCTTGCCCTATAGTCAAATTCTCCTCTTGAAGTAGGTCCGACATTTAACAATAAATTTCCTCCTTTACTTACACAATCAATTAGTGTTTTTACCAACTCATCAGATTCTCTCCATG
>JAGGVW010000273.1 GCA_021157805.1 bacterium | reverse complement strand
GAATATAATTATGCCTCTGTTGATATTTACACCTGTGGTAATAACGCTTTACCAACAAAAGGATTTGAATATATAGTTGAAAAACTGAATTCTCAAAAACCCACAATTCTTAAAATTGAAAGGGGGCTATATGCAGAGAAATTCAAACCAGATGATGGTTGACTGGTATGGAGATGGTCTTGGCCTCTGTTTTTCAGTAAAAGAGAAAATTGTGGAGAAACAATCAAAATATCAGAAAATTGAAATTTATATTTCTGAATATTTTGGAAAACTTCTCTTCCTGGATGGTGTATTACAATCAGTTGAAAAATTTGAAGAAAATTACCATGAAATTCTTGTCCATCCAGCCATATTCCCCCATCCTGACTGTAAGAAAGTTCTTATTATAGGTGGAGGAGAAGGAGCAACATTAAGAGAAGTATTAAAACATCCTGTTGAAAAAGCAAAAATGGTTGATATTGATAGTGAAATGGTTGAAATAGCAAAGAAATATTTAAAATACGACAGAGGTGCATTTTCTGATAAAAGAACTGAACTTATAATTGACGATGGAGTAAAAGTTATAGAGAAAGAAAAAGAAATGTATGATGTAATAATAATTGATGCAACAGACCCGACAGATAATTCCCATCCTTTATATTCTGAAAATTTTTATAGAAAATGTTTCCCTTTACTTTCAGAAAAAGGAATTTTTACTACATATGCAGGTAATGGATACTATTTTGGGAAAGAACAATTAAAAAGGATTTATACAAATATGAAAAGTGTTTTTGAGAAAGTGAAAATATATTCTTTTCCTATTGCTGGATTTCTACCTGGTTTTAGTTTTGCAATGGGTGTTAAAGGAGATATTGATATTGAAAAAATACCTGAGAAAAAAGATATTGAATTGAAATATTACACTCCTGAAATACAACCCTGCCTTTTTGTTCTTCCTTCTTTTTTCAAAAAAGAAATATCCAGTATCTAACTTTTTCTTTTTCCCATATATCCTCTTGACTGAATTGACACAAAAAAATAAAATATAAAAGTAGCGCCTGTAGCTCAACAGGACAGAGCATCTGCCTTCTAAGCAGAGGGTTGCGCGTTCGAGTCGCGCCAGGCGCACAAAAAAATTGTGGAGGTCCGACCTCCACAAGAATGGGCCGTTAGCTCAACTGGCAGAGCAGGGCACTCTTAATGTGGGGGTAGAGTTCTGAATTTATTGAAAAATTAGTAAATCGGAAAGGTTAAAGTTGGTTAGTGTAGTCAAAATTGTAGTCAAAAAAACAATATGAAAATTTCTAAAGGAACTCTCTATAAAAGAGGTAATGTCTGGTGGTTTGCTATTAGATGTGATGGTAAAAAAATTCAAAAATCCCTCCACACTTCTATAAAAGAAGAGGCGTTAGCAAGGTTTAAAAAGATAAAAGAAGATTTATTGTTAGGTATCTCCCCTTCTGTTTTAACTCAAAAGCAAATTTCTTTCTTTGAGTTGGTGAATAAATATGAGGATTTTATTGTAAGCAATAAATCTGAAAGTACTGTCAGGAGAGAAAAGGGAATTTTAGAAAAGGTTAAGAACTATTTTGGAAATTGTCCTGTTAATTCTATTACTCAAAACAAAATTGAGGGGTATTTAAATGCACAGAAAGTAAGTAATGCAAGTTTAAATAGGGAAATTGCAGTATTGAAACATATGTTTAAAAAG
Source organism: bacterium (assembly GCA_021157805.1). The sequence continues at coordinate 9,562 of JAGGVW010000273.1, read as the reverse complement.
GCGGTTGAATGGGGATATTTGAAGGAAAATCCAGCCAGAAAGATTAAAAAGTTAAAGGTGCAGGAGAAAAAAATAAGGTATTTAACAGATAGAGAAATTAAGAGAATTCTTGATGTATGTGATGAGGAGTGGAGAGATATTTTTTTGTTTTTTCTTTATACAGGGTTGAGATTATCTGAGTTTGTTAATCTTTCCTGGGATGATGTTGATTTTAAAAAGGGGCTTATTGCGGTGCAGAAAACTAAATCATATAAGGCAAGATATATCCCAATGTCAAAAGAGATAAGAAGTATTTTAAAGAAATGGAGGAAAAGAGAAAAACCTTGCAAATTTTCTGCTGATTATATTTCTCATAAGGTTAGGGAAATTTGTAAGAAGGTAGGAATATTTGATGTTTCTCCTCATATTTTAAGGCATACTTTTGCTTCCCGGTTGGTTATGAATGGTGTGCCACTCAGAGTGGTAAAGGAATTGCTGGGACATAGTGATATTAAAACAACGATGGTTTATTCTCATCTGGCTCCTGATTATATGAAAGGGATTGAGGAGAAGTTAAATTATAAGTTGTAATTTTTTGTGAAGATAGTTTTGATAGATACGAATACGGAAGGTTCCAAATTCTACTGGAAATTTTTGTAAGATATTATCTTTTTCGGTTTCAAGGACAGGGGTGGGGATGAGACATAAAGCAGAAAAAACTTTTGCCTGGTATTCTATTTTGTCAAGCCAGAAGGTGTTTTTTTCTATTGTAAAGGAGTTGGGATGGCCAAGAAAGTAATGGCCAAGTTCCTGGAATGCGACAAGTTCAAGTTCAGGAGATTTTAAACCTTCTTTTAATCCAATTACGGGAAATTCTAAATTAATATAAACTCCTTTGATTGGAGCAGGGAAAGGATAAAAGTAAAAGCGAATGTCTTCCTGCTCGCAGATGTTCAAAAAGTCAGAGAAGTCAAAAGAGATACGGTTAAATCCATTTATTTTTTTCTCAAGTTCAAGAATTTGACGGTACATTTTTAAGAAATTGCTTTAATAATTTCTTTTTTATCAAAGGGGATTGTTTCTGCTCTTTTTTCTAAAATATTTGAATATTTATACCATTGATTGTTTTCAGGGTTGTAAATAATTATTTTTCTTATATCACGATAAATTTTAGTTATATCATCCAATTTAAAAGCCCACGCTTCTACATATGTATCTATTCCTGTTTTTCTGTCTATGGTTTTTATAGCTCTTAAGTTCCCGTTTTCTATAAGAAAATCAAATTGTATGGTTTGAAGTTCTTTTCCCGGTAAAATAGCACGGGGCCCATATTTAAATGGAATTTTTGTTTCTTCTATTATTTTTCTGACATTACGGACAATTTTTTCTTCTTTATATAGTTTAATTTCTCTGAGTATTTCTAAACTCCCAATTTGTATAGCTGCAAGTATTACTTGATGAATAATCTTTCCTGCCTCTTCCATTTTACCTGCAGCTATAATTTCATAGTTCTCATTTATTTGTAAGTTAAATCTTTTAATAATTTCTTTAATTCGTCTTTCGTTTTTCCCCTTTATATTTAAACCAGAGAGAAATAAATCTCCAATAGTTCTGCTTTTATCTGAAAGTTTAATATAATTTCCCTGAAGGGGGGTTACAGAGATTTCTAAAAAATGTCCACCTGAAATGTAAAAAGGCAGTGAGAAAATTATCTCCCCACCTATTTTTTCTGTTTTTATATTCTCTTTCAGTGCAATTATATATTTTTCCTTTATTCTTTCTTCAATTTTCATTTTTAAAGAGTTCTTTTATTTTATTATACAAAGAACCTCTATATTCAATATTCCATTTTTTTAGACAAAAGTCAAATAAATCGTCATCGGAGATATATTTCCTATTAGGTAATTGAGGTACAGAAATAACAAAATGGTCTTGAAATTCCTCTTTCCATATATGCTCATGCCATCCATAGATTTCTGAACCATCAGGATTTTTATGGACTATTTCATAGTTTATTCCACGGATTCTTATACCACAGTATTCAAGAGATGGTCCTACTCCTTTTATATATTTGAGAGATATTTCCCCCATGAGTTTAATTTGACATTTGTTAGTATCTATTTTAACAGAGACGATAGAACTTAGAGAGTTAAAAATAGGACTATCTGTTATAAACTTTGGACATTGGACTAACTTGTCTACATGAGATTTAGAAAAAGAAGTACTCATTTTTCTTTTTATTGGACTTTTATTCTGTCTGTATTGTATAAATATATCTCATTCAAGTCAATCTTCTTTTATATATTCCCGCTCTATTTTATGATTACCAGATATTTCTGTGTATAAAACGAGATGGCCTTTTTTATTAAATGTAAAATTTTTACTGGTAATTTTGCCATTATCCCAGATAAAATTTATTCTGTTTTCGTCAATAGAGTATTTCCCTGTTAGAGTAGAAGTTTTATTTGTGTTGTAATCTTTAACTGTAAATTTTACTTCACCATCTGGTTTTAATTCATAATATTCAAGTAAATTCATATCCATCATTGTTCCAAGAGAACGCCATTTCCCCAGTAAATATTGCTGTAATTGTCTTTTTTGTTGGTAATATCTTGCTGTTGCTTTTTTATCCTGAATTATACTGCAGGTCGCTATTAAGATAATTAATCCAAAGAAAACTCCCAGCCCTTTTGAGATGTTTTTAATGGATTGGTTCATTTTTTCTTCCAGATAACCTCTCCTTTTCTTGTCATTACTGCATATTCTCCATATTTGCTAATACCTGTTTTAAGAAGATATTTTCCTTCTGGGGTATATTTTATTTTCCCGAATTCTTCTGGGAGAATAAAAATTGTTTTATCAGAAATATATTCAGGATATAGATCAGAAAGTGTTTCAGGAAAAGATGATTTATGGTCTTGGATATACATCATAAGAGCTAATCCAATTTGTTTTAAGTTTACTTCTGTAATTGTTTTTTCTGTAGAATAAAGTATTGGTTCAAAATCTATGGCAATAACTTCCCATTTATTGCGAGTTTTCTGGAAAGTTATTTTATAGGTTTCATTTTCTTTTTTTTCTTTTGTTTTTAGAATGTATTCATTTCTACCCAAAGGATATGAATCTATTATTTCACCCCAAAATATTTCGTGTAATATACCAGTATCTTTTTGAAAATCCTCATTTAACCCTGCGGCTACTACATCATTTAATCTTTCTTTTAAATGTGGAATCATTCCTTCCAGCATACTTTTACTCATCTCCCAAACTGTATATTCTATACTTCCATTTGTTTTTGGTTTTTCTTTTTCAAGTTCTTTTTTTAATTTTTTAATTGCCCAATTTGCAAAATTTTCTGCTACTTTTGCTGAATTAAAATATTTATCAAATAGAGTTTTATCTCTTATTTGTAAACTTTTTTGGACTTGTTTAAATGCATATTTAGGGCTATGAAAATATTTATAAGTTCCTAAAATACTGAAAAGGATTAAAATAAGAAATAAAAAAATTTCTCCTTTAAATTTATAAAAGAAATTAGAATTTTCTGGAATGGTTTCTTTTTCCTCTTCATTTGAAATATTTGGTTGTTGGGAAGAATTATCTATTTCTTTCTGTGGATGGAAGGAAGAGGAGTCAAGAAGTTTTTTGCAGTGAGGACATATTCCATTCATTATATCATTTTCTGTCAGGTCTTTATCACAATATGGGCATTTATAGGTCATTTTTTACCCTTTTTTTCCTGCTCATATACAAAGTTTATAAAGTCAATTATGCTTTTGCGGGCTTCTGGCGTTAACTTCCCGACTTTTTCAAACATTATTTTTAATTGGGGGTCTTTCAATATTTCTTCTATATCTTCGTCTTCTTTTAAAAGTTCATCAATCGGAATATTAAGTCCCTCAGCAATTTTTTTCAGATTTATAATTGTGGGAATACTTCTGTTTGAAACATAACTGTAGAGAGTGGCTTTTTTTATTCCACACCTTTTAGCAGCTTGCTCATAACTTATGTTTAATTCTTTTATTCTTTTTTTTATCTTATCACCTATTTTCATATCTTATCTCCACTTTTATTATCCCTTTTTCTGTTTATTTTTGTCAACAGTTTTTACAATTTGTTATAATTGTTTATTTTTGTAAACAATTAAATATTGTAAGTTGAAATGTAAAGATTCAGAAATTATAATATTTTAAAAGGAGTATAAAGAAAAAAGAAGAAAGAAAATTTTTTATTAAGTGTTGACAATAATAAACAAATGGGTATAATAATAAACAAATGAAAGAAAAATTTTTACCAAGGAGAAAAAATGGAAAAACGGGCAGGCAGGAAAAAAATAAAGAATAAAAATTTTTTGGGGTTGGTTAAAATAAATCTCTCTTTTCAGAGGGACCTGTCTGCCCGCCAGCCCCATTTTTTTATGGGCAGGGTTCGGGCTTTCTCCAACTTTCACCCGGACCCTGCTCTTTTTTTACAAGGGGGCAGATATGGAAAGAAGAAATAGGAGAAGGACGATTATGATTGATGATGGTTATTTGTTACTGGCAGCAAGAATTTTAATTCCTGATAGCAAGTTAGTTGTTAAAAATGGAAGAGCAGGAATTAGTTTTAAATCAACAAAGGAGGTGAAAAAGTGGAAGAAAAATTGATGAGTATTAAAGAAGTTGCAGAGTTTTTAGGTGTTTCAAAAATTGCTATTTATAAGTGGGCTAAAAAAGGGTTTATTCCCTGCTTGCGTGTTGGGAAACAATACAGGTTTTCCAAAGAAGAGATTATTGAGTGGGCAAGGAAAAGAGGAAGTAAGGGAAGAATGAGAGAGAAAAAAGTTAATCAGTATATATAAATGGGGGGAAAGATGAGAAATGAAATTTTTTATCTGCGGTTAAGAGAAAAGATTTTACTGTTTTTCTTTTTTATTACGATGTTGGTGGCAGGATATTTTTACTGGCAGTATCAGAAGACAGAACAGGAGTTTAGAGATTATATGAGGTTGTATTATTTGAAAACAATTGAATAAAGGAGGTGAAGAAAATGGAAGAAAAAAATATTTTTGAGGTTGAAGGGCAGGATGTAGAGGTTCTTAATGGTGAGGTTGAAGAAAAAGAGGTTAAGGAAGAGGAGGCAATTGCTAAACAGACAGGAAGGGTAACAATTACTTCTTTAGAAAAACTTAAAACTTATGCAGAAACTATTGATGAAAGAATTGGTTATCTTAAAAAAATGCAGGAAGCTTTGTTGAAGTTAGCATATCCCGGGGATTGGGTTATTTTTGAGAGCACAGATGCAGAAGGAAATGTTGTAGCAAAAGGAGAGTTGACCTGGAAAGGAGCAGTGAGAATTTTGAGAAATCTGGAAGTAAAAGTTAAAGATGTAAAAGCATATAAGGAAACTCAATCTGATGGCCACTATACCTGGTGGCATGAAGGATGGATTGAGTTTGCAGGGAGTGTTTATCCAGTTAAGGCAAAAGCAAGTTCTAAACAGAAGTTCTGGAGTGTTGCTCACGGAAAGCCGGTACCTGTTGAGGATATTTCAGAGGCAGATGTGAAGATAGCATCATATCATGAGTTTATTAAGGCAATCCCCAAAATTGTGCTTGGATTTGCAGGCATTCCTGTAGAGGAATTAAAACGACTTGGGGTTGCTCTTATTTATGCGAGGAAGGTTGAGTTTAAAAGTAAGCAGGAAAAGGAAGGAAAGGTAGAGGTGAAATACTGGGTTGTCAATGGAGAAAGAGTCCCTTTTGTGAAAGGAGATTGTTTGAGGTGTAAGAAGAAAAATACCTGGGTTATGAAAGGAAATAATATTTGCTACAACTGTCATAAAGAGATTGAAAAGAAGGAGAAGGAAGAAGAAAAGAAAAAGTAAATAATTACCGGGGGCAGGGTTCTACCCCCTGCTCCCTTCTGTAAGGAGGGAATTATGATAGTGGAAAAGATAAATGAAATGAAAGAGAAGAAAATAAGGCAGTATCCGACCAATTCCTGGCGGGCTTCTATGCTTGGACATCCCTGTGATAGATATTTAATTTATGAGAGAACAAGATGGCAGGAGAAAAAGTTATATGGAGTAGATTTACAATACATCTTTGATATGGGAAATGAGATTGAAAAAATTACTTTGAGAGAGTTGGAAGAAGCAGGATTTTCTGTTCATCAACAACAGAGAGATTTTATTGATAGGGAGTTAGGGATAACAGGGCATATTGATGGGATGATTGAGATAAATGGAAAACTTTATCCTATTGAGATTAAATCCTGTTCAGATAGCACATTCAGGGAGATTACTTCGTATGAGGATTTGAAGAGAAGTAAGAAGCAGTGGTTGAGAAATTATCCAGTTCAGTTGAATTTGTATCTTTACTTTACCAGTAAAGAGAAGGGGGTATTGCTTTTCAAGAATAAGCAATCAGGGCAATATAAAGAGGTATGGGTGGATTTTGACTGGGATTTGGCTGATAAGATTATTAAGAGAGTTCAAAGGTTGAATGAGTATCTGGAAAGCAAAGAATTGCCACCAAAACTTAATGATGAGACCTGTCTTGAATGTCCTTATGCTCATATATGTTGTCCTGAAGTTGCAAATCAATCAAATATTGGCATAGGAGAAGATGGGGAGTTGGAGAAAATGTTAAAAAGATGGGAAGAGTTAAAACCACTGGCAAAGGAGTATCAAGCATTGGATAAGCAATTAAAAGAGGTTGGCAAAGCAATGGAGAAAGATGTCTCTGTTATCGGGAACTGGATTTTTAAAAGACAGGTGATTGAGGGTATGAGAAAGCCGTCTCCAGGGGGACCATACAAGATGGTAAAGATTGTAATTGAAAGGTTATCATAGGAGAGAAAATGGAAGAGTATTATAAGATACTGAAAAAGAAAAGGGGAATATATGAGGGGAAAAAGGGATGGTTTTTAGTAAGGGAAAGAATAAATACGGAAACATATCTCTTAGATAAAACCTTTTTAGAGATTGATGTGTGCTTTACTTTGGAAGAGACAATTTTATTACAGGTTGTTAAATTGGGATTTTATCTAACAGAAAAACAAATGGAGGAATATAAAAAAGGAAAGTTATCATTTTTGAGAAAATTGATGAAGGAGTATTTATAAGGGGAGAATTATGACCGTAAGAGAGGCAATCTTGAAATCACTTGAAAATTATAAAGCCGGGGATACTTTTTCTCTTATCGGTCTTACAGAAAAGGTTGAGTTTTATCGCAACAAATGGGTAACTGACGGAACTGTTTCTCGGTATTTGAGGTGGTTTAATGAAGGAGAGTTTGACCATTATGGAATGATTTTCAGATGGGAAGTGGTAAAAGCAGGGGTTTATAGAATTACAAGGAAGGAGAAAGTTGAAGTAAATTCAGGGCAATCTTCAAGTGGAAGTCAAGATTTTTCTTATCAATTTAAACCAGTTGAAAGAAATGGGGAACTTTATTTATTTTAGGGAGACAGGATGGCCTCACCACAGAAAGAAAATGGTTATATTCCAATAGCAAACGAACTTGCAGAGGCATTTACAAGATACAGATTATCAGGACAGGAATGGCAGGTTTTATGGGTGATTTTGAGGAAAACATATGGATGGCATAAGAAAGAAGCAGAAATCTCACTTAAAGAAATTTCTGAAATGACAGGGATTGATAGGGGGAAGGTTTGTAAAATTATACATTCATTAATTGAAAAAAATGTTATCCAAAGGGTGTTGTCCAAAAGGTCAACAGGTGTTGTCCAAAAGGTCAACACTTCTCCTGTAAGTTATTCATTACAAAAGGATTATGAAAAATGGAAAGTGTTGCCCAAAAAGTCAACAGTGTTGTCCAAAAGGTCAACAGGTGTTGTCCAAAAGGTCAACAAAACTGTTGACCAAAAAGTCAACACTATAAAAGAAAAGAAAGAAAAAATATATATTGGTGGAGAAAAAAATTCTCCACCGACATATTCTGTTAAAAAATCAAAAAAAGACCCTTATCTTTTATCTTTCTTTGGGAAAGTTTATTTAAGAAAAACAGAGATTCAATATCACTGCTCGTTTAAAAAAGACACTGAATTGATGAAAAAATTATTGAAGCAGTTTCCCGCCCGGTTGGTTCGTAAACTCATCATTCTTTACATCTACTCGGCAAGTGAGTTTGACATACAAGCAGGTCTTACAATAGGACTTTTTTATTCAAAATTCAATGCTTTACATCTGGAATACAAAAGGAGAAGAGAAAAGTTTGAGAAATTGAGGAAAAGAAGAAAATGGGAAAAAGAGAGACAGAAACTTGAAGAACAAGAGAAAGAAAAACAGGAAGAAGAATTTAAACAGCAATGGAAGAAGATGAGTATGTTAGAGAAGATAAGGCATATTAAAAGATTGGAGAGATTTAATTTACCAGTACCTGAATGGATGAAAAAGGGAGTAAATGTATGAAAAAAAGGAGAAATAGATGAACAGAACTAAAATAGATTGGAGTAATTACGTTTGGAACCCTGTCTGGGGATGCTTGAATAATTGCAAGTATTGTTATGCAAGAAAGTTGGCAAGAAGGTTTTGGAAGAAAATTTACGAGAAGGAGTGGGAGTATTTAGATAAACAAGACCTACTTGAAAATAATACACAACTTATAATTTTAGAAGAGAATTTAAAGAATTACCGACCTATTTTCCTTGAAAGTAATTTTAATAAGTCATTTCCCAAGAAGCCAGCAAGGATATTTGTCAACTCAATGAGTGAGATTTATTATTGGAAAAAAGAGTGGATGGAAGCAGTATTGAATAAAATTAGGATATATCCTCAACATACTTTTATTTTTCTTACGAAATTTCCTGATGTTTATTATAATTACAGATTTCCCCAGAATTGTTGGTTAGGAATTACAACAGAGGGAAATACTTATACAATGGACCTTAAGTATCCTTTATTAGATAAAATATTTTTAAATATTGAACCTCTATTATTTAAACCATCAGATTTATTTGTTAATTCATCTTTTAATTGGGTGATAATAGGAGCAGAAACAGGAAATAGAAAAAGGAAAGTTATCCCAAAACGAGAATGGGTTGAAGAAATAATAGAACAATGTAGCAGGTTAAACATTCCTGTTTTTGTAAAGGAAAATCTATGGAGGCATTATCCAGAGTTTAAAATACAGGAGTTTCCTGATAGAACGGGGAGGAAAGGAGGTGAGCAGAATGATAGAACTTTTGGTAGTTGATAAGATAGATTATACCTTAACTGATGGAAAGTATAAGAAAGAATACTGGGGGAAAATAGTAGTTGATAATACTGGTGTGTGGATGGTTGTAGATGAGAAAGGGGAAATAGGAAGCATTACAGGAGATTGGTGGATAGATTTATTCAAACAATTTGAAAAGAAAAAAGAAAGAAAAAAAGTAAAAGTAGATGTTTCAGATTTACTAAAATTGAAAGAGAAATTTACTGTTGATGAGATAATAAAATTGAGAAATGAAGGGTTGGTTTAGAAAGGGGAGGAAGAATGAAAATTTGTGATAAATGTAGGGGAGAAAAAGATGTAAAAGAAGTAGTTATTATGGTTTGTGGATGGGGCAATAATGGATATTTTAAAACAGATTTATGT
>JAGGVW010000103.1 GCA_021157805.1 bacterium | reverse complement strand
CTTCCATTCCTGAGGCCCAACCACATTGATTTGGGATATCATTTCTTACTTCTTCAACTGTAGGAAGATGAGAAAATCGCTCTTCTAAAGAATCTCCCGGATTGATAAAATCCATCAGAAGAGCAGTATTTGGATGAATAAATTCATTCCATATTCTTTTATGCACAATCTCAATTTTATCATTCATTTTCATTCTCCTTTTTACTAATTCAACAAAGAAAACACTAGCGGTTTAAAAATTTTTAGATTCATTTCTTTTCCTTCGGCACACTTATTTTGTAAGAAATCCAAAAAACTTCTCTCTTTCTTTCATCCACTAATGAAAATGTCAGTTTATATGCTCCCGGATTTCTGATTTCATAATCGATCTTTACATTTTTCACTTTTTTTTTATCTATCTTTATGTCTACACATTCAGATTTTGAAATTCTTTTTTCATCCTTAGAAGTAATATATAAACAGGCCCTATAACTTTGTAAAATATCTGATGTATTCTTCAGTTTAAATTGAAATACATTCTTGCCACTAATTAACTGTCCTATTGAAAGAACTGTTACTAAAGGGAGATTATCTTCTGCTTCCAATTTATCTGAAAAAATTGCTTCACCAAATTGAGAAGGTGAATGAAACCCAAGACCACGTTCGTAGTGTGACCAACTACTTAACTCCGAAGGAGAAATATGGCGCTCCCGACATAAGTTAATACCCCAAACTTCTTTAGGATTAGGAACATCTCTTCCTAAAGACAACCAAGGAATTGCTAATTCAACTGTCCAAAATTTGTTATTCACATCTATACCTCCTTGAGATTTCCATCTACAGTTCCATTCTAAATCTCCAACATCTCCTCTACACAGCTCATCACACTTATTTCCGATAGCATCAGTTATGAAATGGTAGTACACATCCTGAGCGGGATCAGGATATAGAAAAACCTCCACACATTCATGATCCCAAATGGGAGCATCGTGTGCGAAAGAGACCAATTTCAATTTTTTAATACTAGGTTCATAGCACTTAAAAGCTACATAAAGATTATTATCGTCATAGCCAAGATAAGCTAATGTACTTGTCTTTGCTAATCCTTCCCCATTTTGTGAAAGAAGTCCATCCTTACTTCTATCTAAAAATCCACTAAGAGGATAAACATTCTTCCAGCAAAAATCATTTAACTTCCCGTCAATTTTTGGAGGATTTTCCACCCTGAAAATTTTCATAATAGGTTTTACTCTTTTAGAATAAAAAACAGCATTGATCTTCAATGTATCCTTATACTTACCTTTACTTTTAATAAAACGCTCAATTTCTCTATTTGCCAAAGTAAAAGCATTCCAGTATTCTTCACAAGTTGAACCTTTATATATTTCTTCACTTTTCCCAGAAACAGGAATCACAGGATAAATCCAATATCCATCAGTATTCTTAGCGCATTGGAAACATTGATTACTAATTTGATTAGGTGGATGTTTTTTTACCCAGAGTCCAGGTATATATTTAGTATTAAATTTCTCCTTTTTCAAAAGCACCATCCTCTTTTTTGAATTTTCTGTGTATCCAGAGGTATACTCTTTCTCTGAAAATATTAATAAAGGGACTTTTCCTTTTTTTGTCCATCCTCTGATAATACCCCTATCAAAAAAATTCTCTAATCCAAAATAATAAGGATAGATTGCTAACACAAAATTAGGATTTATTTTATGTACATCTTTTTCTATCTCTTCCACAATTTTCGCTACTTTCTCTGTTTGGAACTCGCGGTATTTTTCAATTAACCCTTTTCTCTGAAGCCATTTAAATCTTTTTTCTTTTGATAATTTTTTAAATCTTTCTGGCAGGTGGTACTTCTGGAGAAATTCGTGAAAGCACCGCTGACAGTAACATGGAGATGTATAGAGAGTAAAATCACGTCCATACATTTCAAAATCGATGCCGTACCCTTTAATTAAAGGATAATTTATAGAAAGACGTGCTGCAGTGAGCATCTTTTCTTTCACGGCTTTCTGCCAATATCTTTTGTCACAAGGACAGGGAACGCCCTTCATAACACGCCCTCCAGCATCCACAAAATGAGAGTAATCCACAGGAGTTTGTAAATCAGTGAAGTTAGTAGAAGGTAAAAGAAATAGAGAATGCTTCCCTACTTTGTTTGCTATAGTTAATAAAGTATTCTCAAAATTCTGTGGGGAAGAGCGTTCTTCATAAAAGTATATCATTATGAAATTAAATCCTGAATCCTCAATTTTCTTCAATAGTTTTTCATCCTCACAAGTACTGAAGTATCCCCGTATGCATCGGATTTTTTCTTTTCTGTCCCAAAATATATCTCCTTGAGAAAAATTTATCCAATTATTTAATAGAAACATTAACGTTATTATAAACAAAACCTTTCTAAAAATTCTCCTCATCGTATTCCTCCTCGTATAATATGTTTGTAAATCTTTTAATGTTTTTTTAAGATGTTTTTTAATAAGAATTTAGAAAATCGTTCTTTGAAATTTTGAAAAAAGTACACG
>JAGGVW010000206.1 GCA_021157805.1 bacterium | reverse complement strand
ATAATATCTTTTAATGAGAAAGAAGTCAATAATTTTCACAAGGGTAATAGAAAAAGGAGCAAAAATGGTTGGAATATCTCTGAAGGATGAAGTTGTTATTGTTACTGGAGGTTGTCTTGGAATAGGGAGAAGTATTGCCGTTAAATTGCTTAAAGCAGATGCAACAGTGATTATTGCTGATATCAATGAAAAAGCAGGAAAAGAGATGGAAGAAAATTTTAAAGACAAGCGTCTTTTATTTGTAAAAATGGATGTTACAAAAAGAAGTGAAATTAAAAATATGGTAAAGATTGTGTTGAATAAATATGGTAAGATAGATGCTCTTATAAATAATGCTGGAATAAATATTCCAAGATTACTTGTTGACCCAAATGGAAAGGAGGAAGTTACTGAAGAAATCTTTGATAAGGTAATTGCAGTTAATCAAAAAGGTGCCTTTTTCTGTGCTCAGGAAGTTGCAAGGGAAATGATAAAAAATAAGAAAGGGGTAATTTTAAATGTTGCTTCTGAAAGCGGGCTTGAGGGTTCAGAAGGACAGAGCGTTTATGCTGCAACGAAGGCGGCTCTGTATTCTTTTACGAGAAGTTGGGCAAAAGAATTAGGTAAATTTAATATAAGAGTTGTAGGTATTGCTCCAGGAATACTTGAGCCAACTGCTTTAAGAACTCCTGAATATGAAAGAGCCCTTGCATATACAAGGGGTATAACTGTTGAAGAATTAAGAGCCAGTTATGAAAAAGTTTCTATCCCATTAAGAAGGGTTGGCAAACTTGAAGAAGTTGCAAATGTTGCTTTGTTCCTTATATCTGAAATGGCAAGTTATATAACAGGAACAGTTGTAAATATTTCTGGTGGTAAATCAAGGGCTTAGAAATGAAGGAAAAACAAATATCATCTGAAACAATAAGACGTCTTGCAGTTTACTTGAGGTATCTTGAACTACTTTATGAGAAAGGTATAAGAATAATTTCATCGTCAAATATTACAGAAGCATTGAATATTCCCTCCACACAGTTTAGAAAAGACCTTTCTTTTTTTGGTGAGTTTGGGAAAAGAGGAGTTGGTTATGATGTTGGGAAGTTAATAAAAGTAATTAGAGGAATTATTGGTATAGACAAAAAAGTTAAAATTATTGTTATTGGAGCTGGTAAACTTGGTTCTGCTTTAATTGGATACCCTGGTTTTTCAGATATGAATATTGAAATTGTTGGGGCTTTTGACAATAATCCTGAAAAGATTGGTAAAAAGATTGAAAATGTTTTAATAAGAGATATTTCAGAAATTGAAGAGTTTATAAAAAATGAAAAAATAGAAATTGCTCTTATATGTGTTCCAAAGGAACACGCACAGAATATTTGTAATGTTCTTGTTAAAGCAGGTATTAAAGGGATATTAAACTTTGCTCCAGTTAGAATTGTTGCTACCGGTTGTGTTTCTGTGAGTAATTTTGATATGTCTTCTGAAATATGCAATCTTATTTATTCTCTTAAAAAATGTTCTTAAAGATAACTTAAATTGAGTAATTTTGCTGTTTTTATAGCATCCTTTATAGCAAAACTCCATCCTGAAAGGAGTAAAATAAGTCCACCTACTGTTAAAGATGCAGGTAATTTTGGTATATTTATTTGATTTAGTTGTGTTTTTTGTTTTTCTTTTGGTTCTTCTTGACTTTCTTCAATAATCACCCCACTTTCATCCATCTGAACTGTCTGTTCTTCCTCTGATTGAATAATTGATGTTCCTTCTTTATTGAAAGATGGAACACCTTTTACCCAGAAAGTAATTCCAGTAGCAAGTAAAATAAGACCTAACAAAACTGTAAATGAAAAAAAAGTACCTTTCCCGAACTGGCCATTATAAATCTGCCCAAGTCCTGGGACAACAGTTGAAAGAACTCCTGCTATTCCTGAAGATTTTTGTTCATATTTCAACCAAACTTTTGCTCTTAGTTCTTCTTCTTCAATTATTTCTCTTCTTTTTTCTTCAGGTATTGCCATTTTCACCTCCTGATTTAGTTCATTTATATTCCCATTTAATTCCTTTTATCTTTTCGAAAAGTTCAGGAAGTATTTTCCAGTTTTTGTTTATTGGCATAAATATCATAAAAACATTAATGGACTCACCTTTTTTAATTCTCTTTTTTGGAGGGACACTATTAACAAATATAAAGTCCTCTCCTTTCCCGAGAATAACAGCAGGAGCAATAAGTCCTGCGCCTATTCCTTTACCATTATTTACAAAAATCCAGTTTGCATGTCCAATTTTTGTTTTTCTTGTTTTTACAAGTTTAAATGTTTTTGGTTTCCCTTTCTTCGGTATTGTGTAATATTTAAATTTCTCATAAGCAGAAGAAAGTCCCCAGTTTATTCCACATAGATGCCTTTCTTTCCCAAGATAGAGGAACTTTGAGTAAATTGCAAGAAAGGGAAATTCTTTTCTTATTTCTCCATAAACTACAAGTTTATATTCTGGATAGATTTTTTTACGATTATCTTCAAGAGAGAATGTAAGTTTAACTATCTTTCTATCTTTTTCATCTACAACAACCTCAACTTTTTCTGTTTTTGCAACAAGAAGGTCTTTTTTGTTAGTAAAATCTTTCGCAGCGAAATAAAGCATATTTCCACTACAAACTATACATGATGATTGAATCAAATATATATTCCCCTGTGTGTAAAGAAAAGCATCTTCTTTTGATATTTTATATCCGAATTTTTCAACTGCATATGTTGAAGAAAAAAGAATTAAAAAAGATGAGTCAATTGATGTTTTTATGATATTTATGCCAATAAACAAAAACTGGAAGATACTTCCTGAACTT
>JAGGVW010000081.1 GCA_021157805.1 bacterium | reverse complement strand
TTCCGTGATGTCCATCAATATCAAGCACAGCAACTTTTTTGTTTTCTCCTTTAATCTTTTTTACCGTAATTGCCATATTATTGAAATAGCAAAAGCCACCAAGAAAATTATAACCAGCATGATGACCAGGAGGTCTTCCAAGAAAAATCCCTGTTTTCTCCGACTTCAAAGATATCTCCCCTGCTTTAACTGCACCACATACAGCAAGAAAAGAATATTTGTAAATATCAGGAATGTTGGGAGTATCAGGGTCAAAAAACTCATTATTTTTAACATTTTCAATAAGGAAATCACTATGAGCAAGAGAAAGAATATTTTCATCAAGTAATTCAGGTTGAACAAAATTTCCTACACCTTTTTTCACCAAATAATTATAGATAACTTCAATCCTTTCAGGACATTCAGGATGGCTTTTTTCATAAAAATTCAAAAATTCTGGTGAATAAACAATTTCAAATTTCATCAGTTTTCCAGAATATAGATTATATCCTCTATACTTGAGAATCTACTTTCTGGATTTTCTTTTGTTGAAATATCAATTATATATTTAATATTATCAGGTATATCAAAGTTAAGTTCATTATAAACCCTTTCAATTGTTTTACCAAATGAATATATATCGCTTTTTATAGATGCTTTTTTTCCTTTGAGAATTTCAGGAGCAAGATAATAAAGCGTTCCTCCTTGTTTTTTTTCTTTGTTGAATAAAAAATTCCTTCTTGATAAACCAAAGTCAGTCATTTTTACTTTATCAAGAGAGAAATTTAGAAGGATATTTGTTGGATTAATATCTTTATGTATTATTCTATTTTTATGGATATATGCAAGCCCTTTCGCTGCTTTTAATATAACTTCATTTATATTTGAAAGTGTAAAAATCTCTCTTTTGTTTCTTATGCATTTAAGAAGGTCTGCATCAAGGAATTCCATAAAAATGAAGTAGTTTCCATCCTGCTTTTTTAAATCGTAAACCTTAACTATATATTGATGTTCCAGTTTTTTTGCCATTTTTGCTTCTCTTATAAATCTTCTTATTTGAGATCTCTCAAGTCGTCTTGGATGAAGAACTTTAACAGCAATAATTGAATCATATTCTGGTTGAGGGTCAATACTTCTTGCCTTATAAACAGTGGAAAAACCACCTGCTCCTACCATTTCCTCAAGCAAATAATTTCCAACAGAATACCCGGCTCTTATTTTTATTTTTTCCATTTCAGAACCTCAAAATAACCTGATTATTTTACCATACACATTACACTTTTTCAACATTTTTAAAACATTTACACTTTCTATTTTAAAAGGTATAATTAAATAGAATGATAGATTTAAGTAAAGTAAAAGATTTAAAGATTTTGGTGGAGAATTTAGAAATAGAAGGGAAAATTACAGAAATTGGTGACCTTGGAAAAATCTTTATAGAAATTCCTGTAAATTCTCACTCTTTTATAGGAGAAATAAATAAAAAAGGAGTTATTACTTTTTTCTATGGGGGAAAAAAGTATGTTGTTGGAGGGAGAATTCACTGTCAGTCACCATACAAAATTATATTCACTCCTGAAACAGATATAGAAGAAGAAAAAAGGAGAGACATAAGAGTTGAAACACCAGCAATACCAGTTGAAATTTCCTTCAAAGCAGGTCTTTTCCATAAAGGAAATATAAGGGGAGAGATTCTTGATTTATCATCAACCGGCGCTTCTATCCAGACATTTAAACCGCTTGAAAAAGATATAACTTATTCTATCTCCTGCAATTTTCCATACAAACACAAAAAACTTCCCTTTTCAGCAAAATGTGTCCTAAAGAATTTAAGAGAATATAGAAACTCTTTCATTAATGGTGTTAAGTTTGCAGAAATTGACCCACTTTCATTTGAAAATTTAAAAAAATATTTAGAACATTTGCGAGGAATTTCAATAAAGGATGCTCTAAATCCATAAATTAATTAAAGCGGTGGTATTAAAACTTTTTCCACTTTTTTCTTCTCATTTGACCTTAACGCAGCATCAAAAACATACATGCATTTTCTACATTCTTCTGCCTTCACAAAAAGTTCATCTCCTTTATTCAAAACATCTGAAATATTCTGATAATATGATTTCCAGTTTCCTCTTATAGATGGCATTACAATTAATTCAAAATCGCCATTATTTTCCTTCCATATTCTTGTAAAATTTTCTACTGGTTCATCTGCTTTTTCAATATTCCCTTTTATCATTGCTCTTTCCTGAGGGTCAATTCCATATTTTACTGCTGTTCCACAATCTCCATAAATAAGCCATCTCGGTTTTTCAAATTTTAAACAATTACTAATTATAATCTCATAAACAAGACCATTTTTAAAATTCATAACAATCTTACCAAAATTTCCTATATCAATATCTTCCCATTTTCCAAAGTCCTGTATTTCACACCAGACACTATCAATTTCGTAATTTCCAATAATCATTGCCTGGTCAACAAGATGGGCTCCCCAGTCAAAAAGAATCCCTCCACTTTTTTCTTTTATCCCTCTCCATCCCTCTGGTTTTTTATAGGTAGTAATTGCGCTTTCAATCCTGTAAACCTTTCCAATTATTTCTTCTTCAATGATCTTTTTAACAGTAAGAAAATCCCAGTCCCATCTCCTATTCTGAAAGACACTCAAAACAACATTTTTCTCTTTTGCCTTTTTTATCATTTCATCTGCTTCTTTTCCATTCATACACATAATTTTATCAACCACTACATTTTTTCCTGCTTCAATTGCTTTAATTGCTAAAGGGAAATGAGTGTAATGAGGAGTGGCAAGAATAACAAGAGAGACATTATCATTCTCAAGTAGTTGGTCTATTTTTTCATAAGTCCTGACTCTATAAATATTTTCTGCTTCTTTTCTTTTTTCTTCTGAACTTGAAACAATTGCATAAAGATTTAGCCCTTCTGTTATATTAACAAGATAAGAATGAAAATATCTACCTGCATAACCAAATCCAACAATTCCAACATTCACCATTTCTTTTTAAGTAATTTTTTTGAAATCAAGTTAAGTTGAAATTTTACTATTTTTCTTAAAATTTTATACTTTCTTAAAATAACTGCAACAGATGGTGAGAAAAAATAATAAATTTTAACCAGAACTTTTCCATAGGGATTTTTAAGAAGATAAAAGTCCCTGAAATTTCTTAAAAGTTGAACTTCTTTACTTTCTTCTCCATATACAGCAGTTGCAATGAAACAACCAGCACTTTTCAATGATTTTCCTGCATACTTTCCTGCTATTCTTCTTTTAAGTCGCTTACCTGTTTTACCTTTACTTACTGCTTCAATATCTCCCAGTATTCTTGCTGCTTTATATAAATTCCTTCTTAACTTTCCCATATTTAAAATTTTAAATTAATGTGAAGTTCTGTCAAGAATATCTTTTTAAGTTCCTTTTATACCCATTTTTTTCTGTTTAACTTTGAATAGTATAAAACTCTGACATAAGGATTCACTTTGTGATAAAATTCACTATTTTTTTTATTGGGACCTCTTTTTCCAGAGGTCAACCCATTTTATTCTTTTCTTCCCATTTGGGAAAGACTTTTATATAATGCAACGATGCCCTTTTCGAGAAAATTTTTAATGAGGCAATTCGCGGTCTTGACAATTTTTTTTGGGGGAGTAGAATAGTAAAAAAATAAGAAACAACAAATTTCAAAGGAGGTAGAATTATGGATAAATGTATGAAATTAATAGGAGGGTTTTTGACAATTATTCTGGCATTAGTTTTTTCTGAACCTGGTTATTCTAAAACACTTTTTCTCTGCCATTACAATGGAAATACACCCAATAATGGACTGGATGCAGATTACGCAAAAGGGAGTAAATCTGCATTTTTGAAAGGGGGAGGAGCCATAATTACTAAAAATAGAGGCGGATATCCTTTTAAAGATAGCCAACCGTCACCAGAAGGATTGAGTTTAACAGGGAGTGGTATTTTAAGTTACCCGGCTGAGAGAAATATTGATGTAAACCAGGGTACCATAGAGTTTTGGGTAAAAACAAGGTGGAGTTGGAACAAACCGGAAAAAGGAGTTACACATACCTTAATTAGAGTTCCGATGATAGGAGGGAAGTGGAATGGTTTTACCATATTTCGAACAACATGGCAACTTACTCCTGTATTATGTTTCAATATAAATGATGGAAAAGGTCATAACCTATACATACATATTCCTGAATCATCTATGAAAACCTGGAGAGAAAATGAATGGCATCATATTGCTGTGTGCTGGACTAAAGATGAATCAGTGTTATTTGCTGATGGAGAAAAAGTGGGTTATAAAAAATTTGAAACTCCATTGAAATTCACACCACCAAAGAAGATATATGTGGGTTGTGATGAAAAAAAACAAGAATTTGCTGATGTAATTATTGACGAATTAAGAATTTCTGATGTTCCACTATATTTGGGTCTGGAAAGATTTAATGTTCCTCAAAAACATGAATATATATCAGAGCAAATTCTCTCAAAATCTTCTAAAGTCCAGTCCAAACCTATAATTGCAGTTTCTAAAACTCAAATTCCTCCTACTATAGATGGAGTTATAAATGAAAAAGAGTGGAGATATGCAAGTGCTGTAACAGGGTTTGTAGATACCAGACAATATAATTATGTAGCTGACCAGACAATTGCTTATATAACCTATGACGACAAAAGATTGTATATAGCGTTTGAGTCAAAGGAAAATAAAGATGATCTTGTAGCCAATGTAGAAAAAAGAGATGGTCCTACATGGAAAGATGATGCTGTAGAAATATACCTTCAACCTGATATAAAGAAGCCAGATTACATACAGTTTATAGGAAACCCAAATGGGGCAATATATGATACAAAAGAAACATTAAAATGGAATGGAAAGTGGCAGTTTGAAAATAAACTTCATGGTGGTAAGTGGACATGTGAAATATCTATTCCTTTTGAAGAACTTGGTGTTTCATCACCAAAAGATGGAGATATCTGGGGAATAAATTTATGCAGAGACGTAAGGTTTCAGAAAAAACAAGGTTACTACAGTTCATGGTCACCTGCACGGAACTTTGAAAACCCAAAAACATTTGGAAGAGTGGTGTTTAAGGAAAATATTCCTGCGGTAAAACTTCTTTCTTTTGGTAACATTCTTTCAGGCGAGTTTAATTTAGATAATAAAGTATTTATGACAGGTTCAAACATGATTAGGCTAAATGGAAGGTTTACTATAACCATCGGGGGGAAGAAACTTTTAGAAAAGCAGGATTATGTAGAGATTATTCCCGCTATGGCCAGACAAAAAAGATTTTGCTTTGAAGGTAATTTTCCTGTGGAAGAAGGATTTAAGTATACAGCAGAATTCATAGTATTTGATAAAGAACACGTGTATTATAAACATACTTTTAATTTTACACCAATTCCTTCCTTTAGAGTTGGCATAAAAAAATATTTCGAAGAGGGAAAGTTATATGTTACTGTAAATGCGATCGGAGTAAAAAATCTACCCGAACACTTCAATGCAGAATTAAAGATAGAAAAAAACAATAAAGTAAAACTTGAAAGAATTATAGATAAATTTTATAAAGAGAGAAAAGGGGAAGTAGTTTTTGATATATCTGGTTTAGAAGAAGGCAATTATTATCTTATCGCAAGATTGATTGACAAAAAAGGGAAAATATACGCAGAGAAAAAAGTAAATTTTAAAATACCTTCTATGCCTATATGGATGAAGGTGCAAATAGGTGTGACAGATGAAGTTCCACCACCATGGACACCCATTGTAGTAAATGGAAAAACATTAAAATGCTGGGGAAGAGAGTATATATTTAATGATAAATTATTTCCTGAAAGAATTGTGACAAAGGGAGAAAATATTCTTTATGAACCCATTTCACTTAATCTGATTATTAACGGAGGAGATAATATCAACTTATCTTCCTGTGAAACAAGGATTATTTCTAAGAAGAAAAATAAGGTCAGAGTAAGGACCTTCAAAAATTTGAACAGTCTCTATGTACAAGCGGATAATACACTTGAGTTTGATGGAATGATGAAAATTGAATTAGAACTGAAGCCAAAAAAGGAAATAGAGATAAATTCTCTTATATTTGAGATTCCAGTGAAAAAAGAGAATGCTCTTTATATTCATTATGTAGAACCACCGAAAAAAGGGTCAAGTTTTACCACTTCGGGACAATCGAATGCTGGAGCAATAGGTAACAAAGGATGGAAATATGAGAGTGATACATGTCCTCTTCTTTGGATTGGGGATAATGATAGAGGTATCTGCTGGTTCGTTGAAAAACAGGAAGGATGGAGTATAAAGGAAGGCACATATCCTATAAATGTATTAAATGAAGGGGATGTAGTTAAAATAAGAATAAATATTATAAATAAAGCCATCCATATAAATAAACCATACAAAGTAGTTATGGGAATACAATCTACTCCGGTAAAACCTGTTCCTCCATTAAATAAGTATATGCGAGTAACAAGTGATAGTAATCCACCTGTATTAAACAGATTAAAGAAAGTTGATTACTCGATATGGTGGCCTCCCTACTTTAATAAGTATAAATTCTTTGTGGTACCTAAGGAGAATTGTAAACGAAGAATAGAATGGTTTCATAAAAGAGGAATAAAAGTTCTACCTTATTGTCCTTTATGTTGTGTTACCGAATCTGTGCCTGAGTTTAAGATTTATGGAGATGAGTGGGTTGTCTGGCCAAAGTACTCTCTTTTAGACAAAAGGACAGGTGAAAATGCATGGCTTGTTTCTTTACAGAGTAAAAGCTGGCAGAATTTCATAATTTACAAATGGGCAAAGTTTTTAGAAGAATATGATGTTGATGGACTTTATTATGATGTAGCAGGTCCACTTTACGACACTAATTATCACCATGGTGCCGGATATAGAAGGTGGGAAGAGAAAAAAATTAGACCTTCATACAATATTTTCTCAGCAAGGGAGGCATTCAAAAGACTCTATATTATTGTTAAGAAGAGAGACCCAGATGATATTTTATATATGCATATTTCTGGTCATATATTAGTGCCAATAGCGAGTTTTTCTGATGTAGTGCTGGATGGTGAACAGTATTGTATCTATCAAACTTATGATGATCTTACTCCTGAGAAATTTCGAGCAGAGTTTATGGGAAGACCGTCTGGATTATACATGATTTTTTTGCCCCAGCTTACAAATCCAGCAAAAACTAAAAATGTTTATCCAATAGAGGAAATTATAGCACTTACTCTGCCTCATAATGTAATGCCGCAGATAAACAACTATCACATAGTAGATTATACGGAAAAAGTTTGGGATATTCTTGATAACTTTCATATAGAGGAATGCAAATGGATTCCTTATTGGAAGATTGAACCTTATATTAAAGGAATAGAGAAAAATATATATGTGAGTATTTATCTTAAGAAGGGCAAGAGAGCCCTATTTGTCATTTCTAATCTCTCAGAGGTAGATAAAAATCTTAACTTGAAGATAGATACTTCAAAATTTGGAATATCAAAAGATGCTGTTTTAAGAAACTGTTTAAGTAAAGAAAGTTTGGGAAAGATTAGTGAAGGGTTAAAAATACGAGTTCCTGCTAAAAGGATGAAGTTGATAATTGTGAAGAATGATTAAGAAATGGAAAATCTAATTTTAGTTCAAATGCAATATCGGATGGTTTGAGTAGTGTATTCAGAAGACACTATAAAGAACTAAGGGTGTGTTTTCGTCAAAGAGGTAAAGAGACCGTAAGAAATGAGAGGGTAAGGTTAAAAATAAAAAGAGCATTGAAAAGGAAAAAAATAAATCTTGACAGATTTATTAAGAGAGGAGGAATATTCAACCTTTTGTAATGGTTTATGAAAATAAATATTACCTTTTTTATAATGCTCGAGATGTAGAGAAAGGGCATGGAGTCTGGAAAGAATATATAGGAATAGCAACTTCATCAGACCTTAAAAACTGGAAAAGATATGAAAACAATCCTATACTGAAACCAGGAGAGAAAAAATACTGGGACTCTTGTTTCGTAGGTGACCCTTGTGTTGTAGAACCAATAGACAGTAAATGGTATATGTTTTATTACAGTTACAACGGGAAAAATGCATGTGATGAGTTGCTATTTCAAAGGATTTATATCAATGGAAAAAATACAAAGGCAACCCTATTGTTTCACCTGGAAAAGAGGGGAACTTTGATGAAGTTATGATTCATAAACCGTATGTGCTTGAACATAATAGAGTCTGGTATTACTTTTACTGCCCGGGCTAAAAATTGGAACAGAGATGATTTTAGGGATGGTGCAATTACATTTGCTACCAATAGGGATTTAACATAATTGGGAAAGTGATGAGAAAACAAAAAACTCAGGGAAAAGATGACTTTGCATTGGAAGGAATTGTTCAATGCAAAGGATTTGAAAAAACTGAACTTTATACTGATTGGCTTTTTACGGTTCATATCATTCCTCAATCTCATATAGATTTAGCATGGAAATGGACACGCGAAGAAGCAGAAACAATGATACTGGAAACTTTTAGAGGTCATGCAGACGCTCTGGAAAAAAATTCCTCTCTAACTTATGCCCAGAGTCAACTTGCTGCATATAAAGTAGTAGAAGAGCAAGACCCTGAACTATTTAGGAGAATAAAAAAGCTGGTTAGAAAAGGACAATGGGAAATTGTTGGCGGCGAATGGGTAGAACCGGATAATGCTATTCCTTCAGGTGAATCAAGATTGAGGCAATTGTTGATGGGACAGCGGTATGCTAAAAAGAAATTTGGTAAAATAGCAAAGGTTGCATGGTGCCCTGATAGTTTTATTTATCATCCGGCGAACCTGCCTCAGATGTGGCACAAAGCAGGTCTTGATTTTTTAATTTTAAAACGACCAAGAGAAAAATTTATACATTTACCAATCATTCCTTTTTTATGGAAATCTCCTGATGGCTCACAAATAATTTGTCTTCGTGTAAATAATAAAGGATTTGGTTTCCCTCTTGTTTCGGAAGGAACTAAACTCAAATCAGAAGAAAATGCTTTCAAAAAATGCGCAGTTGAATTCCGCAAAGCAGGATTAAAAGATTTATGGGCACCACTTGGAGTAGGTGATGTTGGAGGAGTAAATAAATATTACTCTCCTTTTTCAGGAAAAGGATGGAAGGCGAAATATAGTTTGCCTACAAAATTTTTCCACGCAATTACTAAAAAGAAGAAAAATTTTCCTATAATAATCAATGGTATCGGTCCTGTAATGAGTGGTGCTCTTACCACTCATTCAGAAATGAAATGGCTTAATCGTTTAGCAGAAAAGGAATTGTTACTCGCAGAATTTCTGGAGGCACTGAGCGGCATATTGTTAAAACATAAAAAAGATACTAATCTTAATTTAGCTTGGGAAAAAACATTATTTAATCAATTTCACGATATTGTTTCTGGAACAGGCACTCCTGATGTTCATAAAGAAGCCGCTCATGATTATCAGGAATCTTGTAATATTGCACGAAAAATATCTATCAGAAATGCTCGCGCCATAGCCCGGTCGGTAACTTTTAATAAAGGGAAGGAAACTCCAGGAGTAGTAGTATTTAACAATCTTGGTTGGCAGAGAGATGATGTAGTAAAAGCATGGGTTGACCTGGGAGAAAAAGAGACTAATGGATGGATAGCAATTGACTCTCAAGGAAACGAGATTCCTGTGTCAGTTCATAAAGTAAGAGAACATCAGTGTAAATGGCGAAGGCATCTTATATCCTTTGTAGCTAAAAAAATACCGCCGATGGGATACCGAACTTTTTTCTTACGACAGGGAAACACAAAAGAAATAAAATTAAACAGGCAAGGATTGAGTATTTCTAATGAATTTTTTAAAGTTACTTTTAACTCTGATAACGGGAAAATAAGTAGATTAATACCTGTTGGAGAAAACCAAAATATATCAGGTGGGCTCTGTGAATGGAAAATATATGAGGAAGGCAAATATTTTCTGGACTATGGTAGGGAGCTAAGAGCCTGGTATCTGGGATTAACCGGCAAAGTAGAACCGGTAAAATTTGAAAAGATAGAAATTTTAATTGATGAACCTTCCAGAATAGTAGTACAAACTATTCATTCTTATAAACAATCAAGATTTATCCAGAGATTTACCATTATGTCAGGAACTCCAAAGATAGATGTAGAAGTAGAAATAAACTGGCATGAAAAAGAAAAGCTGGCAAGGTTACATTTTCCTTTAAGAACGAAAGATAAAATAAAATTTTTGCGGGATGAACCATACGGGTTTTGTTCTTTACAACCTGATGGAGTGGAAAGACCAATGCAGTATTTATGTGCTGAAAGAAGTAAAAATTATGGGTTAGCAATTCTAAATTTTGGGCGGTATGGATGCTCGGCTTATAAGAAAGAGTTAAGGATCTCTGCAATTAGATGTTCCACTTATCCTGATTTATGTTCTGACAGGGGGAAATACTTCTTTCGTTATGCGATATTGCCACTAAATAAAAACCATAGTATAGCCGATATAATAAAAAAAGGGTATGAATTTAATCATCCCCTTTACGGTTTTCCCATTGAAGAAAATACAAAAGGAATCCTTCCTGAAAAAATAGGATTGTTATCGCAAAGTTCAAAGAAAATTCTCCCTGTGGTGTTAAAAAGCGGAGAGAATAAAGGAAAATGGATTTTACGTATGTTTAATGCTTCTGACCGGCGAAGTCAGTCCAATATTATTTTTAAAGGAAACATAAAAGAAGTAAAATCCATAGATATTCCAGAACTTAATGAAGGGAAATTACTTGGAAGAAAAAACTGTAAAATTATTGCTAATCCTCAAGAGATTGTTACTCTTTCTTTAAGTCAATAGAAAGTTTAACTGGATAACTGTTTTATTTACTGTCTTTATACACAATATTTCCCGCACAAATGGTATATAATACTTTCTCTTTCAATTTCCAATCAATAAACCGAGAGTTTTTTCGGGTCTTTCGTATTTAAGTTGCATTTTAAGTATTTAGCCGAACTTACCAATTTAAAAATCAATATAACTTCTTATAAGACAATAGATTAAGTCAAAAATCAATTTTCTAATTAGTGTTTAATTTATTTTTCAATTTCAATTCAACTTTTAAATTTTCCAGTATATCTTTTTGTAATTGGTTCATTTTGCTTAATTGTTTTATAACAAGTCCATTCACATTTATATATCCAATCTGTATTTCTCTTAATTCTTCAAGTATATTTTTAAAAGTAAGTGAATATTGTCTCCCCTTTCCATTTTCAAAGAATAACTTCTTTAATCTCTT
>JAGGVW010000197.1 GCA_021157805.1 bacterium | reverse complement strand
GGAGTATTTACAACTTCTTTTATAACATCTGTTATCTGACTTGCTGGAATTAATACAGTTCCCGGTTGCTGTTCTTGTGGTGGATTTGAAATTGCAAAATTGACAAGATTGCTTCCATCAAAATTAACTGTGAACTTCTCTGCTGCTCCTATTCTTACTTTTCCAAGATTTGCAACAATTAATCCTTCATTAGAAACAAGAGGAGCAACTAAAATTGCATATCCATTATCATTTATTACTATTTTACCTTTATTTATTATATAGGAGAGAGCCGAATTTGAGTCCTGATTGAACTCATAATTACTATTGAGGAAGTCGGTGTCGGAAATGTTTAATGCTGTTGCAAGAAGTCCTGCAACATTAACAGTTGCATCTTTCCCAAAAAGTATTCCATTTGGATTAATTATCCATACCTGCCCATTTGCAATTAATTGACCAAGTATTGCTGTTGGGTCTGAACCAACAACTCTATTTAAAGAAACAGCATTTGCTCCTGGTTGTATATACTGGACAAGTTCATTCACATCAATGGAATAACTATCCCAGTTAATGATTGTCTTACCAGATTGTTGGGTAATAGTCATTTGATTTGCTGCCTGATTAATTTCTGCCTGTCCTGCTACAACATTACCATTTTGCGGTAATGGTAATGCCTGCATTGGCCATAAAAGCCCCCCAGCAGCAACAAGTAATAAAAACCTGCCTATTAAAAACCTTTTTCCGACTTTCATTGACTCCCTCCTTTTATTTTGTTTAATTGGTTCATCTTTTTTATTTTCTTTTTTAAAATATTCATCAACATTGCTATTATTCATTTTTGTCCTTTTTTAGAAATTGACAACTGCCTGCACCCAGTAGTGAATTTCATCTCCATCTGATGGGTCATCACCTGAAACAGGATAACCAACATCAAACCTTAAATGATAATGACAGGGAACATAAACTCTAAAGCCAGCACCAATTCCTGTTATAGTATGACTCTTATCTTCTCCTGGCAAAGGTGTATTATAATAAACAGTTCCATGGTCAACAAAAAATGCCCAGTTTATATATTTATTTAAAAATGTATTACCAGGTAAAAATGGTGTCCTCAATTCTGCTGATGCAAAATACCCATAATCACCAAGAAATTCGCCTGTTGGATGACTTCTTACTGAATCAGGTCCACCAAGAACCATCTGCTCACCTGTTAATAAATTATCTGAAGCCCATTGTCCACCAAGTCGTGTAATTAACTGACAACTTCCAATCTTTCTTAAATTTGTTAAATCAAGGTTTATTTTTACCCAATCACCATTTGCAAGTCCCGGTCTGCTTGAACTTGTATATTCGCTATCATCCATTCCACCAAAAAGGTCTTTAAGTCCAAAAGTTGCTTTCAAAGTAGCATATCCATGAGAGTTTTTCCTTAATCTATCTCCTTTCAAAGCAAGTTGGAGTGTTGCATAGTCGTCATTTGAAGTTGTATATGTTTTCTCAAAAAGGTAGTTAGTCATATCTTTCTTACTCAATTCAGCACTCCAGGAAAGATTTTTATCTCTTGCTCTTATTAAAGGATGAGATACTCCTACTGTAAATATTTCTGATTCGCCTTCAATACCAAGAATTGCAAGTTCTTTTCCAACTTCGTAATCCATATAGGAATAATCAACATAAACTTTTGTTCCATATCCATTCAATGGTAATGTATAACCGACTTTATAATATTTCATATCATCAAAACTTTTGGGGTTGGCTACACCTGATAAAGATAAAATATCACCATGCTTTGTTATATTCCCGATATCAAGAGAAATTCCTGCTCTGACTTTTCCTGTGTATCTTGAACCATAATTGTTTGCAAAAATTGAAAGATTGTAAGGAAAACCAAGTTCAGCAGCATCTAATATTATATCTGTTGTTCCTTCAACTTTTCCTTTTGTTAAAGTTGCTCTCACATCTTCTTTTGGTAAATCGCTCAAGAGTAAAAGGCCTCTTTCAAGTGTTCTATTATTCAACACCTTTTCTCTCTTAACTGACTCAAAATATTTCTTTATAAATCTTGTAGTATAATACTTATTTCCTTCAACTTTTATTTCTCCGACTTTCCCTTCAATTATTCCAATTTCAATCACTCCACCTGTAATTTTTTGAGCAGGGATATAGGCAAACGATGTTATATATCCTCTTTTCCAGTATTCTTGAGTTATAAGGTCAGCAATTTCTTTTAATTGAGAAATTGTTAACTCTTTCCCTTCATATTTTTTTACTATTTTTTCAAGAACTTCTGTTTTTATTACTGTATTTCCTTTAATAATAAACTTATTTACTCTGATTTTCCTCCCATTTTTAATTTTCAAAGAAGGGCTTACCATTCCTCCTTTTATTTTCACTTCTGTTTTTTTCTTTTTTATTTTGGGGGTGGTTGGTATTGGGTCAGAGAAGAGAAAAAAGGAAAGTGGTATAAATAAAAGAACTGAAATTTTAAATTTTAATCCCATTTTGCCTCCTATTTTTTAGTTTTGGGGCTGTTCAATATTTTTATTATCTCATCAGATATATCAAAAGCAGAAGAAAAGTAAGGAAGGGACTTTTTATCAATTATAATATCATATCCATTATCTCTTGCATATTTCTGAATTACTGTTGCTATATCTCCAAGAAACTGTTGTGTCTTTGCTCTATTTTCTCTTATAAGGTCATTGTTTGTTAATCTGACAAATGTTCTTATCTCTGCCTGAAGGTCAGTTATTTTTTTCTGATATTCTTTTTTCTGACTTTCTTTCATTTTATCTTTTTTTGCATTATATTCATTTAATAATCTTTTTAACTCTACCTGTTTTTTTGAAAGTTCCATCTGTTTTTGAGTTCTCTCATCCTTTATTTTTTTAATAGCATCCTGTGCTTTCTGATACTGACTGTAAATTTTTTCAATATTGACAACACCCACTTTTAAATTTTTTGAGTAGGATGGAGTATGTGAGAAGAATAAAAACAAAACAAAAACACCTGCGCTTGCCATCATAATCTTTCTTATCTTTTCCATTTTTTCTCCTTTCTTTTTTAATTTTAAACACTATTTTTTATTTGTCAAATTTTTTTAATTTTTTGTTTCTATTAAGTATAAATTTATTTTAAACATTATTTTTTATCTGTCAAGTTTTCAACTAACATCTTCATTCTAAATCATAAAATTTTTCCTGTCAAATTTATTTACAATGTTAACATATTTTCAATCCGTATACCAAATTTATTATGAAAGTAAAGACCTGGCTCAATAGTAACTACATTCCCTTTTTCAATAACATCTTTACTTTTAGGGGAAAGTTGTGGTTTTTCATGAACATCAATTCCAATCCCGTGCCCAAGTCCGTGAATAAAATATTTTTCAAGTTTATACTTTTTAAAAATTTCAACTGCCTTTTTGTGAACATAACTCCCTTTTATTTTCTTATTTCCTGCATTTTCTAAAACAAATTCAATACAATATTTTTGAACATCTTTTACAATGTTATAGATTTTTTTAATTTCATCTGAAATTTCGCCGTAAAAAAAAGTGGCTGTTAAATCGCTTTTATAGCCACAAAAATCTGCTCCCATATCAATTACTATTACCTCACCCTTTTTTATGGCTTTATTTTTTGATTTGTGATGGGGGTAAGAAGAATGAACGCCAGAAGCAACAATAGGTTCAAAAGATTCCTTTCTTGCACCGTTTTTTATAAGTTTGTATTTAATTTCACTTACAACATCAAGTTCAGTTAAGTTTTTTCTTTTATCAATGAGGAGTTTTATTTCTTTTAATGTCTTTTCTGCAATTTCTTTTGCCTTTTCAATTAATTCTATTTCTTCTTTTTCCTTCACGGCTCTCATTTCTAAAATAAAATTTTCAACAGGTGTAAACTTTTCTTTTAAAACTTTAGAAATTTGTAGCCACAAAAGATAAGAAATTTCAGAATTGATGAAAAGAATTTTTTTGTAATTTTCAAGAAAGGAAAAAAAATTTTTCTTTTTATATATATGTATTTTTATTTTATTATACCCGGGGTTGTCAAGGGATTCATAAAAGTAAAGTTCAGGGACAAATAAATCAACTTCTTTTTCACTTATTACAAGCCAACCTTCAATATCAAGCAAGCCAGTAAGATAAAATATATTTGAAGAATTGAAAGTGATAAAACAATCTCCCTTTTTCTTTTTGAGAAAGCCCCTCACTTTTTCCACTCTTTTTTCATAATCCATTATTTAGAACCCGGTTCTGAAAAAAGCAATTCTTTTATTTTTGCAAGTTCTCTCTGATAATCTTTCCTGTTATTCACAAATTCAATATAACTTTTTTTCTGAAAAGCAATAAGTCCTTCCCAGTCACACATAAGATTTTTTTTCTTCAGTCCAACATACTCCCTATAAGAAGAAAATCTCCAGTCCTCTGGTTTTTCCACTAAATAAGATGTCACTGGATTTAAATGTATGTATCTTGTTAAATGTAAAAGTTGTTCATCACTTTTTACTCTCACATTAGAAAATCTCCCTGACCATAAAGGACCATTTCTTCTGTATTTCTTATTAAAATAAACTGCATATCCTTTCAAAACTTTTTCCATAAATTTAGAAATCCCATTTTCCTTTTTCTGTTGCAGTATTAAATGAATGTGTGTTGGCATAAGACAATAAGCGATAATTCTAACAATTTCTTCTCTTTTATCATTGGAAGAGTATTTATCCGGAGTTCTCGAAAATAAAGAGAAACTTATATCCCTTGGTATTCTATAATATTTAATCAATTCTTCCATTCTTAAGAAATCATTAAATAAAGGAAATATTATATATTTTTCTATACTTCTACTATAAACATGATAAACTTCACCATTAACCAATACGTCTTTTCTTATAGGCATTTTCTCCAGTTTCCCCTCTGTTAGAACCGGGTTCTAACAGGGGGGAATAAAGAAAACGAAGAAGGGCTTTCTGACAGTGGAGACGATTTTCTGCTTGTGTTAAAACAATTGAATTTTTCCCATCAATTATTTCATCTTCAACTTCCCATCCACGATGAGCAGGAAGACAGTGCATAAAAATAAATTCTTTTTTAATTTTTGATACAAGTTTTTTATTTACCTGGTAGGGCTTAAAAATTCTAATTCGTTTTTCTTTCTCTTTTTCATCTCCCATACTTACCCATGTATCTGTATAAAGTATATCTG
>JAGGVW010000080.1 GCA_021157805.1 bacterium | reverse complement strand
GTATTACAGGTGTTTCTGGTTCAGGTAAAAGTAGTTTGATAGAGGATGTTTTATATAAAGGATTGAGGAAAATTTTATATAAATCAAAAGAAGAACCAGGTCAGCATGAGGCAATTTTGGGAATAGAGTATATAAATAAAGTTGTTGAAATTGACCAGTCACCAATTGGTAGAACTCCAAGGTCAAATCCAGCCACATATACTGGTGCATTTACCTACATAAGAGAAATTTTTGCCAGTACTGAAGAAGCAAGAATAAGGGGATATAAACCAGGAAGATTTAGTTTTAATGTTAAAGGTGGAAGATGTGAAGCATGTATGGGAGAAGGCATAAAGAAAATTGAGATGCATTTTCTTCCTGATATCTATATTCCCTGTGATGTATGTAAAGGAAGAAGGTATAACAGAGAAACACTTGAAATCACATATAAAGGAAAAAATATTGCTGATATTCTTGATATGAAAGTTGAAGAATCAGTTGAGTTTTTTAAGAATTTCCCAAATCTAAAAAGTAAACTTCAGACACTTTATGATGTTGGACTTGGATATATATCTCTTGGTCAGCCAGCAACAACTTTATCAGGAGGGGAAGCACAGAGAGTAAAACTTGCAACTGAACTTTCAAGAAAAGGGAATGAAAAGACAATATATATACTTGATGAACCGACAGTTGGTTTGCACCTTGCTGATATTGACAAACTCCTTAAGGTTTTGAACCGTCTTGTTGAAAAGGGCTCTACAGTTATTGTTATTGAGCATAATCTTGAAGTTATAAAATGTGCTGACTGGATAATAGACCTTGGACCTGAAGGAGGAGATAAAGGTGGATATGTTGTTGCTGAAGGGCCACCAGAAAAAATTGTCAGATACAAAAAATCTTATACAGGAAAATTTTTAAAGAAACTTATCAAGCCTCAATTAGCCCCCTCTGGTCTTGCATAGAGAACTTGGCTCTCCGAATAAATTTCTCGGGATTTTTATATAATACATGTAATGATGCTTCCAAGTTTATATTAATCCTTAACTCTGCGTAAAATAAGTAATACATATACTATAATTATTTAATAGGTTTGCAAAGGTAAGAGAAAAGGCATTGCAATACACAAGATAAGTTTGGTGGAAGGAGAGAAGAAGTTTGAAGGATATTATAGATTTAACGAAAGATTTATCCGGTTTACAGAAGTAGGGGAAAAGTGAGAATATTTAACACCTGGATGGATTTAGAAATACCGAGTCAACACGAAAACTAATTGAGGAATTAAACTTACATATTACTTAAAACTTGTAGAGTCACGGATTATGTTTGGAAAATTATTTGGTTTTTTTCTTTTGATTAGGTAAAAATTAGATATGAGAATAAGATATTAAACCAATGAATTGATTGTTGGAAACCTTATTTTTTATGGGATTTAAATGCCACGGGAGAGAGATTTCAGATATGAGAATACAAAAATAACACCGAGTATAACAATTAGAAGAAAAATAATCCATCCAATCAGGCGTTTTTTGTCAAGTTCAGTTATATCTTTATACTTCTCCTCGTAATAATCCCCCACAATCTTTGCTATTTCTTCGGGACTTTTACCTTTAAGTTTCTCTTTCCATTCATCAGAATTAAAATCAATTTTGTCCATCTTTTCCAGTTTCTACCTGTGTTTTTTCTTCAACAGGCAGGAATTTCAGGAAAACCTCATCAATTTTTTCTTTAAGTTTTTCAATTTCCTTCTTTTTATCTTCCCATTCTTTCTTGAGAGCAGAAAGACGTTTTTGCATCTCTTCTTTTTGTTTTGCTATCTCAACCTCTCTTGAAATAACCTTTTTCTGCATAAGAGATAACTGGTTTTTCAAATCATCTATTGTTTTTTCTTTTGATTTCTGACCAAGATAGAAACCACCACTAAAAAAGATAAGGAGTAAAATTGTAATAATTGCACTTTTCATTTGTCCACTCCCTTTCCAGATGAATTATATCACAGGAAGAGAAAAAACTCAAATTTCTAACTGTGTATGTTTAACACGCGGTTAGAAAAAGCATTTTCCAAAATAGAATTCTTTATGGTATAATTTCTAAAATAGTTGACAAAGAAAATTTTGAAATTACAATTAAAAAGTTGAAAGAAGATTTTCTTAAAGGAGAAAAAGAAGTGGATAAAAAGATATATCCGGAAAATACTGAAAAGTTATAATTATTCAAAAGAGACTATGTAGGAGAAAATAATAATCCCTGATATATCAGTTAGAAGATAGCGAGATTTTTGGTAGATTTATGCTCTCTTAAAAATTGATAGAAAATTGAAAAAAATTTGACTTTATAATCGTATTCAAAAAAGGAGGAAGAGAATGGATAAGGTTAAAATTGGAATAATTGGAGTTGGTGGTATGGGCTATGCTCATTGTAAAAGTGTAGTAAATCTGAAAGAGACAGAACTTACATGTGTATGTGATAACGATGAAGAAGTTGCGAAAGAAAGAGGAGAAGAATTTGGAGTGAAGTATTTTTCTGACTATAATGAATTGATAAAAAGTGGTCTCTGTGACGCTGTAATAATTGCTACACCTCATTGGTTTCATCCTGAAATTGCTGTTTCTGCTTTTGAAAATGGACTTCATGTTCTGAGTGAAAAACCAATAGCGGTAAGAGTTTCTGATGCGGACAGGATGGTTGAAGCATCGGAGAAAAATAACAAGGTTTTTGCAGTAATGTATCAGAGAAGAGCAGAGTGGTTTGTAAGGAAAGCAAAAGAAATAATTGATAGTGGGAAAGTAGGAGAAGTTTTAAGAACTGTTTGTATAGACCCTTGGTACAGAGCTCAGGCATACTATAACAGCGCAACTTGGCGTGCAACATGGAAAGGTGAAGGAGGAGGTGTCTTAATAAATCAGGCACCACATACGATTGACATATTCATTTATCTTGCAGGACTTCCTTCAAAGGTGGAAGCAAAAACAAGAACAAGATTGCATGATATTGAAGTTGAAGATGAAGTAAGTGCTCTTTTAGAATATAAAAATGGTGCCTGGGGTTATTATTATACTTCAACCTGTGAACCTGTAGGTCCTTTTCATCTAGAAGTTTCAGGCGATAAAGGAAAAATTGTAATAAGAGGAACTGATATAACTTTTTATAATTATGAAATACCAATAAAAGAGTTCACGGAAAAAGCTCCAGATATGTGGGCGTCTTTAAAAACAGAGGAAGAAAAAATAATAGCAAATTCTAATTTACCTTTTGGACACGCAGTTGTAATAAGAAATTTTGCAAGAAGCATTCTTTATGGAGAAAAACTAATTGCTCCTGGGAAGGAAGGGCTTAATTCAGTTGAATTTATAAATGCTTGTATTTTATCAGGGAAGAAAAACAAAGTTGTGGAAGTTCCTGTTAATAGAAAAGAATATGATGAGTTGATGGAGGAGTTAAAGAAGACATCTAAACCAAAAAAAGTTGTAAAAGTTCAAAGAATAACAGACCCGAAATTTAATAAGTAATTGATGTCAGAAACAATAAAGAAATAAGAAAAAGGGAGATTTTTTTTTGTGTAAGGAAAGTTATGAAAAAATTTATTCCTGAAACAAAGATAATAGCAACAATTGGACCTTCCTGTATTTCTGAAACAGTTTTAAGGAAAATGGTCTTATCAGGTCTTGATATGGTAAGAATAAATTTTTCCCACGGTACCTACGAAGATTACATAAAACATATTGAAAATGTCAGAAAGATAAATAAAATGTACAGAAGAGTAGTTAAAATTATTGGAGACCTTGAAGGTTTCAGAATAAGAATAGGGTTTTTTAAAAATAGAAAAGAAATATTTCTGGAAAAGAATAAGTCAATATATCTGATAAGAAATATTTATGGAAATGAAAAAGAAATACCTATTGATTACAAAGGAAATTTTCTTGATTTTGAAAAGGCAGAATTTATTTTTATTGATGATGGAAATATTGTTCTGAAAATTAAAGATATTGATAAAGACAGAATAAAGGTAAAAGTTATCACTGGAGGTATTTTGAGGCAAAGGAAAGGAATTAATGTCCCTGGGGTAAAACTTAAATTCAAAACTTTAAATGAGAGAGATAAAAAAGATATAAAATTTGCTAATGAAAATAATTTTGATTTTATTGCTTTATCATTTGTCAGAAATAAGAATGATATTCTCACCCTGAAAAAAGAAATTGGAAAGAAAAAGATAAAAGTCATTGCAAAAATTGAAAATAGAGAAGGTATAAGAAATATTGATGAGATAATAGATGTTTCTGATGGGATTATGATAGCAAGAGGAGATATGGGGGTCTCTATACCAATTTATGAAGTTCCTTTTGTTCAGAAAGAGATAATAAAAGAATGTAAAAATAAAAGAAAATTTTCAATAACAGCAACACAAATGCTTGAAAGTATGGTTGAAAATCCTGTTCCAACAAGAGCAGAAGTAAGTGATGTTGCAAATGCAGTACTGGATGGAACTGATTGTGTTATGCTTTCTGCTG
>JAGGVW010000096.1 GCA_021157805.1 bacterium | reverse complement strand
ACAAAACCTTGTCTTTTCCTTCTTTGGAGGAACATCCATCTTTATGATTTCCATAATCTCTTTGATTGTCTCTTTTAATTCCTTTTTCATCTCCTCTGTCAGTTTAACCTTTATCTTCTTTCTCTCCCTTGGAATTAAAATCTCACCCTCTCCATAAACCCCACTTTCCTCCAATTTCATTAAATAAAAGGCAAGTTGCATTATAGTGGCTTTTTCTGATTTACTTGATTTCTTAATTTCACCTATAATTGTCGCCCTGTCCCCTTTCCTTACAATATCAATTTTCATATTTCCCACATTAAATCCCTTTGACTCCCTTTTATAAAAATTCTCCTCATTCAGTCTCCCCAACTCTAAAAATGGATGATCCTTATCCGGTCCTATTTCATGAGCATAAAGCCATGTTTTTCTTTTACATATATAAAAACTATTAATTAAAGAACCCGTTATTTTGTTCATGTTTATCCTTCCCTATTAGTCCTTTAGTTCTATCATAATCTACATCTACTATTGGAAAAGGTAAATCTTCTATTATTGTTGTATTAATCATCCAAATAGGAACTGGAATAGTATATTCTTTTATTTCAGCAAACAATCTTCTCTTTTGAGTATACGAGGTTTCATTTTTTATTCTTTCATATAATTTTCTCACATTGTCTCTATAAATATTTGGTATAGCGAGACGTGTGAATTCTTCTCTAAATTTAAGGAGTTTTTGAGCAAATTCATCATCTACATGCCAAGAATATAAAAAGTTTATATTTTCATTCCAAGTTTCTAATAGGTTATATATCTTCCTTCGTTTTAATTGTGAAAGATTAGCTACTTTATCATATTCTTCTATTAATTGAAATTCATTCTTTAGGTTATCTCCCTCTAAGTTTTTTAATAATCTCCATGTATTTGTGATATCGTCTTTTTCGTATGGATACTTCTTTTTAACCTCTATCTCAGATGGGAAAGTTATCCAAACATTTACATTTTCAATTTTATTTTTATACCTATTTACTCTTCCAAATCTTTGAACAAGTGACTCCAAAGGTGCACATTCGGTAAACATAAAGTCAAAAGAGATATCAAGAGAGACCTCTACAACTTGTGTAGCAACCAAAATAAAACTTTTCTTTTCTCTTATCCATTTGTTAATTCTTTCTTCTTTCTCGCGACGATGCTTGTAAATAAAACGAGAATGTAGCAATTCTACATTCGATTTCAAGTTCGAATCTGACAGTAAATTTTGTAGTTTTTCAAATACTTTCTGTGATTTTTCAACTGTATTGCATACGATGACTATTTTAAATGGTTTTTTACTCGTTCTGTAAATTTCAATAATTTCTTCAACAATATCAAAAATATCTTTTTCTTTAAGTCTAAACATAACCCTTCTTCTATCTCTAAATTCTTCATTCAACCACAATTTCTTAACTTTTCCCAAGAGGTTTCCAAAGTGATTTTTAAGTATTGAAGGAAAAGTTGCAGACATTATACACAATCTTAAGTTGTAAATCTTAGAAAATTTTTCAAGAAAATAGGAAAGAATGTATAGCATATTCTGGGAAAAAGTATGGACTTCATCAAGAATAATTACCGAGTTTCTTAGATGCGGGCGTTTTAAAAAGTATTTTCCAACTTGAAGAAAGGTTAATAACAACTGGTCAAGTGTTGTAATAATAACTGGTTGAGCAAAATAGGAGGAGAACATTAATTCTCTAAAATTGCTTTCTTCTTTTTCTATTGTCTCAACGTCAGCATAATAGAAAAATTCTCCAACATTTTCTTTCCCAAAAAAGTCACAAATATCATCGTAAAAACTCTTTATTGAAGTAATCGTGGGTAGAACATAGATTATTCTTGAACCTTTGCTTACAGCGTACGAAAGTGATGCGACTGTTTTCCCCCAACCTGTGGGAGCTCTTATTAGTAAGTGTTCTCCTACTTTACTTAAATTTAGTTGTGTTTGAAGGTCTTTATTTCTAACTTTAAGCCCTTTTTTCTGGATTTTTTCTAAAACCCATGATTTTAAGTCTTCAACATTTTTATTTGTACTGCTCATCTTGTAATTTGTAAGATTGCTTGCTGAAAGTATGTCTGCGAATTTAAAAAGTCCGTAGGTGTCAGCTAAATCTACTTTAGAAATTATATTGAGTTTGGATACATATCTGTATAAATTTCTCCTCCAGTTTCCCAAATCAACGTCGATCCGCTCTTTTTCCTTTTCAGGCGCTTCATTTCTTATTCGTAGTATATCCCCATCTTTTATTCTCGTTAGAGTACCATGATGCTTAAGTATAAATAATCCCAGAAGGGGATATTTTTCCAGTTTTTCTTTATCTTTATTGTATAGTATGAGAAATGAAAGAGGGGAATGGGGAGGATTATTTTTATTCTTTATGCTCCATTCGGCTTTAAGTTTTCCCAAATCATGATAATAGCAGAGAATCTCCACAAATTCCTTGTATTTTGTTAAATTATAAAATTTAAGAAATTCGTTGGTTAATTTTTTACACTCTTCAATATGTTCGCCTAATTTCTTTTTTTCATGTGATTCTTTACTCCAGATTTCCTTTTCTAAATCTTTCAACATCTTCAACACTCCATACAGCTATTCCATTTACCGTTTTTATTGGTTCTTTGATTTTGAAATTTACTTTAAAACCCTGATAAAAGAAGGTGTTTAGGTATAGAGTCCTTATTATTTTGCCACCCTCTTCCATCTGATAAAGACCAGAAATTATGTTTTCTGGAATCATACCCCTTGCTTCTGTTTTTTCTATAAATTTCGCTTCATGTTCATTTTTTACATCTTTCAAAAAACAGTCGGAAATACCTCCATAAATATCATACTCAAATTTCTTTTTTTCGATTCTCTCCTTTAATTCATCAATCAAGCTTACTTCTCCTTGAACACCAATTCTATAATGTGGTTCTATTAGGAATTCAAAATCTTCAACTGTAGAAATGTACACTTTTTTCTTTAATATATCATCGTATTTCCATTCTAAAAGTGTTGCTTTTTCGGTAGCAAGTCCTTTAAAATCGCACAATTCTGCTCCTACAATAAGGCTATTTTCTTTTGCAAATTTTCCTAATTCCTCTCTTTCGACACCAAAAATTGCCCCGATAATGCCCCAAATTACTGTTGGGGGAGGTAAAAGATAACTTGATCTGAACTTCTTTGTCTCATGCCGTTTGAAATGCGCTGTAAAAAAAGAGATTGAAAATGTATGTGCTTGCATGGTATTTACGCTTCGCATTCTTGCAGGTTTAATTCTATACAACCATCCCAATTTAATTTACAGATCATACTCTTCTCCTGTTTTTCTCCAGTTCCATTTTCTTCCTTTAATTTTTTCAACACAGT
This sequence comes from bacterium, assembly GCA_021157805.1. The sequence goes on along the minus strand of JAGGVW010000096.1, from coordinate 726 downwards.
TCCGGGTGAGAAATAATAAATTGGCCTTGAGATAACTTCTCCCGGATTCACATTGTCTTTAGAGTTATTTTTACCTTTGGAGGAGGAATTGCCCATGCAAAATTTTTGTTTTTCATTGTTTGAGTCTTTCAACTCGTTGGGATCATAATACCCTCTCCCAGTCAAGAGTTCTACCTCTCCTTCAAATTTTATATCCTTAATCTTAATGTATTTTAAATGGGCAACAATAGGTCTTTCTGAATTTATTTCTATTTCTTCAGGATTGTTCCACTTGAAGGGGATGATATCTGAAAATCTTATTTCTTTGTTTTGGTCAAGCAAAACATGCCCAAAACCATATTTAGACTCACCACCAAGGATAAGTTCTGAGATTGTGTTGAAGCCACCAATAAAAATTCCACCCAGCTTTTTTTCTAAATCACGTTGTTCTATCTTTGCATTCTTTTTAATCCAGATGCATCCCACAATCATCACTGGCTTTATATCTCCATTCTCATCTCTAAACCTGTTGTTTATAAACTCAATCTCATACAAACTCTTATTCTTTGCAGTTCTGGTTTCGTCATCTATCCCTGTGGAAACAATGCTTCCTATAAATCTATGCTCAAACTCCGCCTTTGTTATATTCCCATATTTCAGTCCATTGTCTGTATAACGGGGAAGATAGATTGTTTTTCCATCACAAAGATAAAAATATGAAAACCTGAAATTTTCCATAACTTGCTT
>JAGGVW010000210.1 GCA_021157805.1 bacterium | reverse complement strand
GTGCAATTGAAACATTTTTCATTCTTTCTTACCTTTTTCTTCAATAGAAATAACCAGTTCACCCTTATAATATCCACATTTTGGACAAACTGAATGGGGTGCTTTTAATGCACCACAATTTGGGCATTTTGAAAGAACAACATTTCTTATTTTCTTTGAATTTCTTCTTTTTCCTGTTCTGCTTTTTGAATGTTTTCTTTTTGGATTTGGCATTTTTTCTCCTTTTTTAATAATTAAATTTTTCTTTCAGTTTTTTCTCAACAACAGAAGGAACAAAGCAGGAAATTTGTCCTTTTAATTTCGCTATCTCTTTGACAAGTGTGGAACTTATAAAAAAATATTCTTCTCCAGGCATTATAAAAATTGTTTCAATTTCTTTATTCAGTTTTCTATTTACCAGAGCCATTTGAAATTCATATTCAAAATCAGAAATTGCTCTTAATCCTCTAACAATAAGATTTAAATTTTTCTTTTTTAAGTAATCAACAAGAAGTCCATCAAAACTATCAACTTCAACTCTCTCCTCTCCTTTAAATGTTTCTTTTATCATTTCAATCCTTTCTTTCAAGGTAAAAAGGAAATTCTTTCTTTGAAAAGAAGATACAGCAATAATCACCTTATCAACAATTTTTAAACTTCTCTTTATAACATCAATATGTCCATTTGTTATAGGGTCAAAACTTCCTGGATAAACTGCTTTACTATTCATCTTTTTTCCTTTTCATCAGATAGGATACAGATGTTTTTCCGTATTTTTTATTTTTGTAAATAACAAATTTTTCACTTTCAGGTATCATGTATTTTATTCTGTGTTCAACAACAATAATCCCGTTTTCATTTATTACCTGTGAATCAATTATTGTTTCTATCATATCTTTCAATTTTTTTGTAGGAAATTCATATGGTGGATCTGCAATAACAAGGTCGTATTTAAAATCCCTCATTTCTTTAATTCTCTCTTCAACAGTTCCTTTTAAAACAACTGTTTTTTCCTCTATTCCAATTTTAGCAATATTTTTTCTCAGTATTTCAATTGCTTTCCTGTTATTTTCAACAAATATAACTTTTTCTGCTCCTTCACTTATAGCTTCTATTCCAATCGCTCCTGTCCCTGCAAAAAGTTCAATCACTTTTTTATTTATTATCCAGCCCCTCAAGGTATCAAAAATTGCTTCTCTCACAACATCTTTTGTTGGTCTTATATTCTTATCTTTTATAAAAAGTAATTTTTTCCCTTTGTAAATTCCACCTATTACTCTCATAGTTTAAATTTATATGGTTTAATTCTGTGCCAGTCAATAATTAAAGAAGATGCAATAAATATTGATGAATAAGTTCCTATAATAAACCCAACAAGAAGCGCAAAGGAAAATGTGTGGAGTGATTCACCACCAAAGAAAAATAGAGATAAAACAACAAGAAGGGTTGTTAAACTTGTCAATAAAGTCCTACTGAGAACCTCATTTATACTTTTATTAAAAATAGTTATATAATCATCACTTCTTGTTTTTCTTATGTTTTCTCTTATTCTGTCAAAAACAACAACAGTATCATTCACTGAATAACCTGCTATTGTAAGAAGAGCAGCAATTGCGGTTGCATCAATCTGTTTTCCTGTGAGAGCAAGAGCAGAAAGAACAAAGATTAAATCATGAAATATAGCAATAGTTGCACCAACAGCAAATCTAAATTCAAATCTTACTGATAGATAAAAAAGAATTCCAACTATACCCAGTAAGAAGGCATACAATGCTTTTTTTCTTAAACTGATACTCATAGAAGGAGAAACAATAGATTTACTTTTTATCTCAATATTGTTTTCTCCAAATCTATTTTTAAGTGCTTCTATTACTTTTTCTGATGTATCTGGATTACTTTTTATAATTACTTCTTTTCCTTCAGTTCCAACTGCCTGGACAGTAAAATATCCTATATTTATTTTTTTCAGAACTTCTCTTACTTCAGAAACAGAAATTTTGTTTTTAAATCCAATCTGGAGTAAATCCCCTCCTATAAAATCAACTCCAAAATTCTTTTTTCCTCTTGTGAAAAATGTCGTCATTCCCCATATAATAATGATAACAGAAAATAAATAAGCAATTTTTCTTTTACCCAGAAAATTGATATTTGGATTTTTTACAAGTTCCATTTTATATCCTCAACTTTTCAACTTTTCTTGTTATAAGAATCCAATCAACAATTGTTTTTGTTACAAAAACAGCAGTAAATAAATTAGCAATTATCCCAATACTTAAAGTTAAACCGAAACCTTTTACAGCTCCCTCTCCAAGAGAAAATAATATAAAGCCAGTAATTAATGTTGTTATGTTTGAATCAATAATTGCACTCCATGCTTTTACATAACCAGCATCCACTGCTGTTTTTGGTGATTTTCCTGCTTTTATTTCCTCTCTTATTCTTTCAAAAATTAAAACATTTGCATCAACAGCCATACCAATTGTTAGAGCAATACCAGCAATACCTGGCATTGTAAGAACACCTTTTATTGACGCCATTATTCCAAGGAGAATAAGAATGTTTAAAGCAAGAGCAAAATCAGCCAGTAAACCAAAAGCAAGATAATAAAAAACCATAAAGACAAGAACAAAAATGCCTCCATAGAGAGATGCTTTAAAACCCTGATGGATATACTTTTTACCGAGAGTTGGACCGACTACTTCCTGATAGATCATATTAACTTTTGCAGGAAGTGCACCTGCTCTTAAAACAATTGCAAGTTCTCGTGCTTCTTCCATATTAAATCTTCCTGTTATTTGTGCTTTTCCTCCAGGAATTCTTTCTCTTATAACAGGAGCGCTTTTTATAACTCCATCAAGAACAATTGCAAGTCGTCTTCCAATATTATTTGCTGTAACTTTTTCAAAAATTCTTGCTCCTTCACTGTTAAGAACAATATTTACATCTGGAAAACCACTTCTGTCATAACCAACATAAGCATCCTTTATATATTTACCAGTAAGTTCGG
>JAGGVW010000019.1 GCA_021157805.1 bacterium | reverse complement strand
TTGTTGTTAGTTTCATTCCCTTCAATTCCTTACCGGGTTTTGTAACCTGAACAAGGATTTCCTCACCAACTTTATGGATGTTTGTTTCAAGTGGTATTTGTTCCTCACCTTCATTATAAAAATACATTTCTTTCTGGTCAAAATGGATGAAACCATTTGTTGGCTCCCCTATATTTACAAAAGCAGCATTTAATCCCTTTAGAATATTTTCTATCCTGCCTTTATAAATGTTCCCAACAAAAATATCTGAAGGGTTTTTCTCAATAAAGAAATATTCAATTTTATTATTTTCCAAAAATACACATCTTATCAACGCAGAATTACCAGTGATAAAAATTTTCATTTTACTAAATTCCTTCCCATAATATTTTTCTTATAATTTTTCTATTTCCAGCTTTCTCCAGTAATTTTTTGTGTTTGAAACCTTTAATCATTACTACTATTTTAATATACCTTCCATTTACTCCAACATCTCCAAATTCTTTCAAATCATCTTCATTTAACCCATTTTTTTCAATTTTATAAACTGCAAAAAGTTTCATAGAGTTTAAGGAAACATTTCGAGGAGCAATCCAGTATGCTTTTTTAAACAATGTTCCTTCTGGAAGAATTTTATTAATCTTTTCCAGAAATTCTTTCTCATCAATTCTTTTTTCAAAATAAATATCAAGACATTCTGTCTCTCCTTCAATATTAACAGGTAAAGTAGGCCCGAAACTTATTTTTGGATGGGGATTAAACCCTTCTGTAAATTTTAAAGGCATCTCAAGCCGTCTTAAACATCTTTCAATTATTTTAGCAAAATTCTTCCCCGATATAAACTTTGAAAAATTTTTCTTTTCATATATCACTCTTAACCTGAAAATTTTATCTGACATAAATTTCCTCTATGTTATGTAAAATTCCTCCGTAAACACTTGGTTTTAAATTTCCAAATTTATTTCTGACAGCATACATAACAAGAGAATTGACTGTATAAATAAGAGGAAGTTTTTCACTCACAATTTTTTGCCACCTGTCATAAATTTTTTTCCTCTTATTTTTATTTAGTTCCTTAACACCTTCATCAAATAATAAGTTAATTTCTTTTTCCCAGTTTTCAACAATATGCTTTGGACCAGGATTCCATAGATGCAATTGTCCTTCACTATTCCAGACATTTTTACCAAAGTGCGGCTCTATTCCGCCTGTTAATCCAATTATAACTGCTTCCCAGTCATTTGTAACACTTAACTTTGTGACAAGTGTATTAAACTCAACTGGTAAAAGGTTAACATCCATTCCTAATTTTTGTAAATCATTTATTATAATATTTGCCATTTGAATTCTCTCAAAATTATTACTGTTTGTAAGAATTGTAAACTTTACAGGATTATTTTCTTTATCAAAAAGTCTATCATTTTTCCAGTGAAAGCCACCTTTAACAAGATTTCTTTTTGCTTCTAATAAATCATATTTATATTTAATTACATCAGGATTGTAGAAAAACCCACAGGAAGAATTCATTGGTCCATTTTGAGGAACAGCAAATCCATTAAAAACATTTTTTATTATGCTTTTTTTATCAATAGAATAAGCAACCGCTTTTCTAAAAAATATATTTTTAAACCATTTAATTTTGTATTCTGGAAGGGGAGAAAAAACATTCTGATTAAATGTAAGGAAATTTGAACCAAGAGAAGGACCAAGTTTATAAATTGTAAAATTCTCCTTTTTTTGATATGGTGCAAGAACTGAATAATCCTGACCTCTTAAAGAAATAATATCTATATCTTTCGCTCTGAATTTAAGAATTGCCATATTCGGGTCTGGAATTATAAGGAAAATAATTTTCTGGATATATGGTAATCTATTTCCCTTATTATCTTTCTTCCAGTATTTATTATTTTTTTCAAGTATAACCCACTCTCCGGGTCTGTATTCTTTTAATTTATAAGGACCTGTTCCAACAATATTCTCAACTTTTTCATTAACTCCCCAACTGCTTGTTATTGTTGCCTCTTTAACTTTTTCTTCAAGAATATGTTTAGGAAAAATTTCTTGAGTCATCAATCGTAGAAATGGCGCGAATTTTTCTGGAAGGTCAAATTCAACAGTACAGTTATCAATTTTTTTAACTTTTATTTCTTTTCCTTCAACAGTAAGAATATCTCTACTGCTTGTCGGGATATTTTTGTTATAAATTAAATCATTGTATGTAAAAATAACATCATCTGCTGTGAATTTTTTTCCATCATTCCAGTAAACATTTTTCCTTAAATAAAAAATCCATTTCTTTCCGCTTTCATTTCTTTCCCAATTATAAGCAAGAGATGGCTTAACTTTAAGAGTTAATCCATCAATCTCAACAAGACCTTCAAAAATAAATCCTGTAATTGCTGTAGTACTTGTTTCTTTTGCAATTATAGGATTGAATGATTTAGGGTCAGATGAAATTGAAAGAACTATCTGATTGGGCTCTTTCAAACTCTGATAATTTGAGCATCCTGAAAGTAAAAGTAAAATTAAAACAAGAAATTTTTTCATTGTATAAATTGCTTAAGGTCATTTAAAAGTTCGTCCATAGTTGAATATCTTAAATTTAAATCAGGATTTGTTGCTTTTTTAATTATTTCTTTAATTTCTGGTGGTATCGGGAAATCATAACAAAGTATTGGTTGTTTTCCAGTATTTTTCCTGTATGCTCTTATATCAATTCTTTTAAAATAGTCCTCATTATCTTTTTCAGGGATATGTAATTTTGCTGTAATAACTTCATCCATTGTTACTCCAAAACTATAAATATCTGACTTAAAAGTTGCCTTCCCTTTAATCTGCTCAGGAGCAACATAAGAAATAACTCCAAATTTAGTTACTGTTCCACCCTTGGGAAATATATCTTTTTTCCATAATTTTCCTGGAAGCTTTGCAATTCCAAAGTCGGTTATTTTAACAACTTCAAGGTCATTTGAAATAAGAATATTATCTGGTTTAACATCTTTATGAACTATATTATTCTTATGGATATAACTCAATCCTTTACCTGCTTCATAACAGATTTTAAGAATTGTTTGTAAAGAAAATTTTTCTCTTTCATAAATTATTTCTTTTAAATTTTTTCCATCAATAAATTCCATTATCATTGCATAATGTCTGTTAAATCTCCCAAAATTGAAAACTTTAACGACATTTGAATGGTCAAGTTGCATTGCAATTTCTGCTTCTCTTTCAAACTGTGCTATAAGTTTTGATTTTTCCAGAAAACCGCCTTTCAAATACAAAAGTTTTATTGCAACAGGATTTCCATAAGGTGGTCTGGCAAGAAAAGAATATGCTTTATAAACTTTTGTATACATACCACCACCTACC
>JAGGVW010000251.1 GCA_021157805.1 bacterium | reverse complement strand
TTTATATCCTGTTCAGAATTTCCTGATAAACTTTCTTTAAGAAAAAGGTAATTTCTTAAAATTTTAAATGTTGTCTCGTAAAGAAAATTTCTTTTGATATCAAAAATTTCAAGAAAGAAAGGTATTTTATGAATATCAAGTCCTGCAATTCCTGTAATTTTCCTATTCTTTGAAATCTCATCCCATTTTGAAATTGTTTTCTCATCAGGTCCTTTTAAATTATCAGGGAAAGTAAAATATCTGTAAGGTAAATTGAAAGGATGTGTTAAAGATGCCCAGTCAAAAAGAAGAGACCAAACCTCAATACAATCAAATTTAACTTCCCATTCTGTCCATTCATAGCTTTTCCTTTCAAAAAACAACCTGTGAGAGCCAAAAGGATGGGCTGCCACTGTAAGAGAATTTTTATTTATATTTTTTATTATTTCTCCAATTTTTTCTCTTTTTCTATGCCACTTTTTTTCTCCTGCAATGATGAGATGATTTTTTTTATGTAAATCATTTGTTTCCTGCCCTGAAATAATTAATGTTTTTCCATAATAATTATTAAATTTAAGAATTTTTTCATATCTGGAAGCATTTTTTTCGGGAATATGACTTGTAAGAATAGCAAAATCAATTCCTGACTTTTCTGCACTTTTTGAAATAATTTCAACACCTTTTTCCATTAAATTCATTGGGAAATGTATATGTATACATCCCTTTATTCTGTGATATCTTGACATATTTTTCCTCTTTAAGTATTATTTTAACACAAAAGCAAAGGCCCCATCGTCTAGTGGTCAGGATAGGTGGTTCTCAGCCATCAGGCACGGGTTCGAATCCCGTTGGGGCTATTATTCTTTTTGAAAAACTTTGAGATATTTTAGTTTTTTCTCTTCTGGCAAACTTATCCATTTTTCAGCAGAAATTGGTATAATAACTGTTTTATTTCCTATAATAAGAATTGTCTTTTCTTTTATTTTTTTTCCAAAAATGTTGTAGTAAAAAATGGACTTTATTTCTATCCCAGGAATATCAATATCTTTTTTGGGAGCAGTTTCATATTTAAAGATAGCCACTTTCATAAAAATTATTAAAAGGAGCAAAGTTAAAAAAGGAATAATTAGTAACTTTTTATTGAACTTCAATTCTACATTTATCTTTTCTTTCTGTATTTTTCCCTTTTCAGTAAAACTATTTACAAAATCTGAAGGAGGATGGTCTTCAGTTTTCTCTCTTTTAACAGGGCTTATAAATTTTTCTTCTTTTTCTTTGTCATACTTTATATCTTCTGCTCCTTCTAGGTAAACCCCGAGGTCTTCTTTAAGTTTATCAATATTCTCCTCAATCGTTCCTTTTCTTTTTATTTCAAATTTATCATATACGCTATTTCTTTTCTTCTTCATAGAAACCCTCCAGAGAATTTTCAGTAATTATACCTCTATTATAAAAAATGTGAAAGTTTACAAAAATAACATCAATGGTATAATATATCCTAAAATATTTTTTTAATAAAGAGGGTAGAGATGAAAATAGTTGTTTGTTTAAAACAGGTTCCTGAATCTCTTGATGTGAGAATTGACCCTGAAACAAAGAGAATTGTGAGAGAAGGAGTAAAAAGTATAATAAATCCCTATGATACTTATGCTATTGAAGAAGGGATACGACTAAAAGAAAGATTTGGTGGAGAGGTTATTTCAATTTCTATGGGACCTCCACAGGCAGAAGAAGCATTGAAAGAAGCAATAGCAATGGGAGTGGATTATGGAATTTTGCTTACAGATAAGAAATTTGCAGGAAGTGATACTCTTGCGACTTCTTATACTTTAAGTTGTGGAATTAAAAAAATAGGAAATTTTGATATTATAATATGCGGAAGGGAAACCCTTGATGGAAGCACAGGACAGGTAGGACCTGAAGTGGCTGAATTTTTAAATATTCCATATGTGACATATGTTAGCAAAATTGAAAATATATCAGAAGATGTTATGGAGTGTGTTAGATTGATGGAAGACCATTACGAAAAAGTAAAAGTTAAACTCCCTGTTTTAATTACAGTTGTCAAAGAAATTAATGAACCAAGAATACCATCTCTAAAGGGACTTTTAAAAGCAAAAAAAGCAGAGATAAAGAAATTAACAGCAGAACAAATCGGGGGAGATGAAAAATTTTTCGGACAGGATGGTTCACCAACAAGAGTTATTGATGTCTGGACACAGGAATTAAAAAAAGAAGGGAAGGTTATTGAAGGAGAAGCAGAAGATTTAGCAGAAGAAATTGTTAAACAACTTAAAGAAATGGGAGTAGTATAATGATAAAAGTAACTTATGAAAAATGTACTCTCTGTAAGGTGTGTATAGATGTTTGTCCTTTTGATGCAATTGAAATAAAAGATAATAAAATTTTTATAAATGAAAAATGCACTCTCTGTGGATTATGTGTAAAAAACTGTCCTGAAAAGGCACTTTATAAAGAAGAGGAAAAAAAGGAAGAAATTGATACATCAAAGTATGAGGGAATATGGTTTTTTGCTGAAACAAAAGATGAAAATATTTCTCCTGTTTCCTATGAAATGCTTTCCGCCTGCCTTAAAATTAAAGAAAAAATAAATCAGGAAATTTCAGGAGTTCTCTTTGGCAAAAATGTTTCTTCTCTTGCTCCAGAGCTTATTAAAAGGGGATGTAATAATGTGTATGTTATAAAAAATGAAAAACTTGAAAATTTCAAAGAACAGACATTTGCCGATGCATTCTCAAAACTCATAAATAAATATAAACCAAACATTGTTATTGCTGCTGCTACGATGATAGGAAGGTCTTTCATCCCATCTGTTGCTGCAAAAATAAAAACAGGACTGACTGCTGACTGCACAGATATTGATATTGATGAGGAAACAGGACTTTTGGTTCAGACAAGGCCTACCTTTGGTGGAAATCTGATGGCAAAAATTATATGTAAATATCACAGACCTCAAATGGCAACAATAAGACCTAAAATTTTCTCACCTGCAGAAGTTATTGATGGAAAAGATGGAAATATAATTGAAGAAAATATAGAAGTTGAAGATGATGGAAATGTTGAAATTCTTGGAAGGGAAAAGGTTGAAAATGTAGTTGACCTTCAGGAAGCAGAAATAATTGTTTCTGGTGGAAGAGGAATGAAGGGACCTGAAAATTTTGATATAATAAAGGAATTCGCCTCTCTTTTAGGTGGAGCAGTTGGTGCTTCCCGTGCTGCTGTTGATTCTGGATGGATTCCTTACCCTCATCAGGTTGGACAAACTGGAAAAACAGTCAAACCAAAAATTTATATTGCGTGTGGAATATCTGGAGCAATACAGCATCTTGCTGGTATGCAGACATCTGATTTTATTATTGCAATAAATAAAGACCGAGAGGCACCTATTTTTAAAGTTGCAAATCTTGGTGTTGTCGGAGACCTTTTTGAAATAGTTCCACTGGTGATTAAAAAAATAAAACAAATTAAGGGAGGATAAAATGGACGCCGGTCTTCTATATGCTTTACTTGGTGCAGGACTTGCAATTTTTCTCTGTGGTATTGGTTCAAGTATAGGAATTGGTTATGTCGGAAGAGAAGCAAATGGGGTTTTATCAGAAGAACCAGAAAAATTCGGGACAATGCTTTTACTTGTTGCTCTCCCAGGGACACAGGGAATTTATGGATTTTTAACAGGTTTTCTTGTGATTATGAAAGTGGGAATTCTTGGAGGAAAAACAACTGTGATTTCTCCATCTGCTGGTTTTCAAATTATGCTTTCCTGTCTCCCTATAGCAATTTCAGGGCTTTTTTCTGCAATTCATCAGGGAAAAGTTTGTGCTGCTGGAATTTCAGTTGCTTCAAAGCATCCAGAAGCAAGTATGAGAGCAATGGTTTATGGAGCCCTTGTTGAGACATATGCAGTTCTGGCTCTTGTTGCTTCAATATTTTTACTTTTTGGAGTAAAAATATAAAAATGAAAAATCTTATTAAGAAAATAATGGAAGAAGCGGAAGAAAAAAGTAAAACGATAATAGAGGAAGCGAAAAATTTCTTGAATTCTGAATGGGAAAAGGAAAAGAATAAAATTGACAGAGATTATGAAGAGAAAGAAAAGAGATTGAAGAAAGTAATTGATAGTAAGATTTCAAATGATATTGTGAATTTCAAGATTGAGAAAAATAAAGAACTTCTCTCATTAAAAAATGAATTGATAAAAAGATGTGAAGAAGAGATAGAAAAGAAATTTAATGAATACTTAAACAAAAATATGGGAAAGATTATTTCATCATTACTATCAAAAGTAGATGATAAAAAAGAACTTAAAATTTTAATTCCTGAAAGCGCTGATGTAAAAATGGATGGTTATGATATTGTAAAAGATAAAAAAATAAAGGATAAATTTTTAATCCAGGAAGAAAAATGGGATATTGAATTTTCCTGGGATATAATAAAAAAAGTATTTGGTGAAAGATTAAGAAAAGAAATTGCTGAAAAACTTTTTAATGAACAAGAAAAGTGAACTTGAAAAAATAGAAGAAGAAGCAAAAAACTGTAAAAAGTGTAAACTTTATAGAAGCAGAACCAATGTTGTTTTTGGAAAAGGAAATCCTGAAAGCAGAGTTTTATTTGTTGGAGAGGGTCCCGGTTTTAATGAAGATAAAAGGGGTATTCCTTTTTGCGGTAAAGCAGGAGAAGTTCTTGACCTTCTTCTTTCATCAATCCAGATGGAAAGAGATGACATTTATATAACGAATGTGATTAAATGCCGACCGCCAAATAACAGAGACCCTTTAGATGAAGAAATTGAAAAATGCTCTTATTTCCTGACAAAACAGTTAGAAATAATAAATCCTGAAATTATTGCCTGTCTTGGAAGATATTCAATGAGAGAAATATTTAAAAGATTTTCAATAGATGAAAGTTCTACAATAAGCAAAATTCATGGAAATATTTATGAAAAAAATGGCATTTTTATAATTCCTCTTTACCATCCTGCTGTTGCTGTCTATAACCCTGATAGATATAAAATCTTACAGAAGGATTTTGAAAAAATTAAAGAAGTTATGGAAATGGAGAGAAAAGAAAGTAATAAAGAGAAAAAAGATGGATATTTATTCTGAAAGTGGAAGGGTTAAATCACTTGAAAAAAGATTTTTAACATATCAGCAAATTCAGAAATTGATAGAAGTAAAAAGTTTAACTGAATTTGTTGCTCTAACTGGAAAATCATTTTATAAACTACCTTCAAATGTATCAAGTGCAGAAGAAGTATCTGAATTTTTTAATAAAGAGAGGGAAAATTTTTATAGAGAGGTTGAAAAATATGCTCCATCTCTTTTAAAAATTTTTCTCCTTAAAAATGACTTTTTTAATCTCAAACTTATTGCAGAGGGAAAAGAAAATTTTGTCTATCCAGGGAATTTACCAGGACAGATATTGAAAAGAAGTGTAGAGGAGAGGAAAATAGAGGTGCCTGATTTTTTAAAAAAAGGCGTGGAAATAGTGAAAGGGAAAAAAGATATTGAAGAAAAACTCCTTAACCTTAAAAATGAATATTACATCCAGCTTTATAATATTTTAAATTCCTACCGTTCTGAATTTATTGAGAGATACGGAAAAATTGAAATTGATTTTGCAAATCTTTCAACCTATATATTGAAGAAAAGAAAAGATGAAAAGATAATTACATCTTTTTTGATAAAAGGAGGAAATATAAAAAGAGAAAAATTTTTACAACAAGAGAATCTATTTAAAAGTTTTAAAAGTGAATATAAGATTATAAAAACTCCTGTGGATGAAAAAAATTTTGAAATAGAAAGATATAAAGTTATTATGAATTATTTAAAGAAAGGAAGGATTATACCTTATGGGATAGAAACAATATTTTCTTATTTTGTTGCAAGAGAAATTGAACTTGACTTAATCCACAGGTTATTTACAGGAAAGTTTTATAATGTAGAAACAGAAATATTAAAAAAGTGGGCAATTCCACCTTATCAATGGGTGTAAAAAATGACTTCAAAAGAAATAGTTAAAAGGGCAATTCTTTTTCAGGGACCTGAAAGAATCCCCTATGATTTGCCTGAAGAATTTGGCTCTGATTTTATACATGTTGGTTGTGACCCTGACCCCAATTGGCAACCTTCTGTAAAGACAGAGACAAAATGGGAAGATGAGTTTGGATGTATATGGGAAAGATTGGAAAATGATGTAACAATGGGACAGGTCAAATTCCATCCTTTAAGTGATTATTCTGATTGGTCAAAAGTGATATT
>JAGGVW010000180.1 GCA_021157805.1 bacterium | reverse complement strand
TCTCAATTGCTTCGTCTGGTATTTTCAAGTTATGATGTGTCTCATATCTTTCTCTTAATCCCTTAAGTATTTCTATTGTTTCTTCAACTGTTGGTGGATTTACTATTACTGGCTGAAATCTTCTTTCAAGAGCACCATCTTTTTCTATATATTTTCTATATTCATCAAGAGTTGTTGCCCCAATACATTGTATTTCTCCTCTTGAAAGTGGTGGTTTTAAAATGTTGGAAGCATCAATTGCACCTTCTGCTCCTCCTGCTCCAACAAGTGTATGAAGTTCGTCTATAAAAATTATTATATTATTTGAACTTCTTATTTCATCAAGAATTGTTTTAACCCTCTGTTCAAATTCTCCTCTGTATTTTGTGCCTGCGACCATTGAAGGCAGGTCAATCATAACTATTCTTTTATCTCTCAAAATGTCAGGTGCTTTACCAGAGGCAATCATTTGAGAAAGTCCTTCAACAATTGCTGTTTTGCCAACTCCAGGGTCACCAAGAAGAACAGGGTTATTTTTCTTCCTTCTGCAAAGAATCTGTATCACTCTCATTATTTCTTTTTCTCTTCCTATCACAGGGTCAAGTTTCATTTCAGAAGCAAGTTTTGTTAGGTCCTTACCGAATGTATCAAGAGCAGGAGTTTTGCTTCTTCTTGTTGTGGAATATGAATGATGATAACTTTTCTCTCTAAAAGAACCCTCAGCAAGTTTACCCCTATCACTTAACATCTGTTCAACTGTATGCCTTACTCTATTTAAACTTATTCCTTCTTTTGTGAGAATTTTTGAAGGAAGTGTTTCTGTCTCTGCTATTAAACCAAGTAATAAATGTTCTGTTCCTATGTAGTTATGCCCTAGAAATTGTGCCTCTCTAAAAGATAGTTCTAAAACTTTTTTTGAATGGTGACTTAAAGGAATTTCTCTTGTATAACTTATAATACCGATTTTCATATATCTTTCTATTTCGTTTTTAATTTTGTTTATATCTCCTCCAAGATGTTGAAGAATTGAAATTCCCACTCCCTGCCCTTCTTCAATCATTGCAAGTAAAATGTGCTCTGGTTCAATTTCATTGTTTCCATAATGGAGGGCCTTTTTTCTTGCCAGGTCAATTATAACTCTTACCCTTTTAGTAAACCTTTCAAACATTATTTAAAATCCTCCTCAATTTCTTTCTTATTATTTTACCTCTTTCAATATCTCTTGTTAAAGGAGAAATTTCTTTTTTTTCATTAAACTGTAAATGCCCTGGTAAAATGGACATAATTAAATTCCTTAAAGTTCTCTCTCCAACATTTATAATTTCAAGTTTTTTCCCTAAGCATAAAAAAGAAAAAGAATATAGAAATTCTTCAGTAGTTATGCTATTATATTCCCTGATTTTCTTTATTTTCTTCTCTATTTTCCTTTTTATATCTTCTTTTTTCATTATCTCCTTAACACCTTCTTCCTCATATTCTAAAATAACACTAATAACTGCTTCAAGTTCTTCAATAATTTCTCTTTCACTTTTACCTGCTGTTTCTCTTGTTGTTATTTGAAAAATATTTCCAGAAGGATGGGACCCCTCTCCATAAAAACCCCTTACCATTATATCTATGTCTTCTATTGCAGAAAATATTTTCTCTGTTTTGTTTAAAATTGCTAAAGCAGGTAAATGAATGAGAACAGAAGCCCTCAAAGCAGTTCCTACATTTGTTGGACAGGCGGTAAGATAACCAATATCAGGAGAAAAAGCAAATTCAACTCTTTCATCCAGGAAATTATCTACTTTTTCAATTTTTCTTAATGCCTTTTTTAAATTAAAACCTGACTGAAGACATTGTATTCTCATATGGTCTTCTTCATTAATCATAATTGAGATACCTTCCGTAGGTAAAATCACAACAGAAGAAGGGATTGGAGATTCAACAAACTCTTTGCTTATTATGTGTCTTTCAATAAGAAGTTGCTTTTCAACATTGTTTATTTCATCCATTTTTATTACAAAAATCTCATCAGATGGATATCTTACAAGAACCTTTAATAAAATATTTTCAACTTCTTTTGCTTCTGAATAACTCATATTATTGGGGAAAGGATACTTTTTTAAATTTCTTGCTATTCTGACTCTTGAAGTTATAACATTATCAAAGGAAAATTTTTCAAAAATCCATCTTGTTTTTTTCTCAATAATATCCCATGCAAGAAAATTAATTCTTTTCATTTCTAAACCTTACTGGAATTTTCCCCTTATGCTCAATACTCCTGTGTATTCCTTTAAGGTATTTTATTATATAAGGATAGAATGATTTATAGCAGTCAGGACATCCTAAAAAGCCAGTTTCTTTAAAATCAGAATAATGATATCCACAGAATTTACATATACCTTTTTTTCTTTTTGGTTTTTTATCTAAAAAAACAACCACAACAGATTTCTCATCTTTATTCATATACAGGAACACCCTCTATCTGAGTTAAACTTATAAACTCTTCTCTTATTTTCTTCGTTATTTTTCCAGGTTTTCCATTTCCTATAATTCTACCATCAACTTTAACCACAGGAACTATTTCAGCGGCAGTTCCTGTTAAAAACATTTCATCACAACTATAAACATCATACCTTGTTATATTCTCCTCTTTAATTGCCAGTCCAATACTCTGCCCCAGTTCAATGACTACATTTCTTGTTATACCTTCCAGTGTTCCTGCAGAAACAGGAGGTGTTAAAAGTGTATTATTTTTAACAACAAATATATTTTCTCCTGTGCATTCTGAAACAAAACCTGCCTGATTTAAAATTAGCCCTTCAGTTGCTCCAGCATTGTTTGCTTCAATTTTTGCAAGAATATTATTTAAATAATTCAATGATTTTATTGCTGGATTTACCGCTTCTGGTAAATTTCTTCTAATTGCAGTTGTAACTATATCAATTCCTTTTTCATATAATGCTTCTGGATACAATTGAATTTTACTTGCTATAATAAAAAGTGTAGGGAACTTACATTTATTTGGGTCAAGTCCAAGGTCACCAATCCCTCTTGTCACTACAATTCTTATATAACTATCTTTTAACTTATTTGCCCTTACAGTTTGAATTGTAGCATCTCTTAATTCAGAAAATTCAAGAGGGATTTCCAGAAGTATTGCTTTTGCTGAATTATAAAGACGTGTAAGATGCTGGTCAAGTTTAAAAATTCTTCCATTATAACTTCTTATTCCTTCAAAAACACCATCTCCATAAAGAAGTCCATGGTCAAAAACAGAAATTTTTGCT
>JAGGVW010000078.1 GCA_021157805.1 bacterium | reverse complement strand
ACCAAAACTTGATTTTGTCACCCTCTCTCCTTCAAGAAGAGAAGTAAGGGAAATGAAACTTGATGGGAAGAAATGGGATAAAAGATTAAAATTAATCAGGAAAAAGTTTGGAAATATTCCTGTTTTTGCCTTCATAGATTGGGCAGGAAGTACAAAAACACCCTTAGGAGAGTTTAGTCAGGTTTTGACGAAAGAGGAACAGGAAGAATTTTTAAGAAAAGCCGATGATTTTTTCTCCCGGAGAAATGTAATATTTGTCTTCCCAGTTCATGGTGGATTTATGGGGCAGGATGCTAAAATTTTATCTTTCGGGAAGTCAAGAGTTTATGATTCTTTTGCTCCAGAGTTCAATACTTACAAAACAATAAAAGATTTAGCACAAAGTAAATATGGAGATAAAGATGAGTAAAAATAAAATCCCAATTGGAATCTGGGTTCTGGGAATATTTTTTCTCTTCACCTTTTTAATGGGCTGGACATCTAATTTTTCAGTTTCTGGATTTCAAACTTATGGAACAGTAAAAAGAGATAAGGAGAAGTTGTTAAGAGTCAAGGTGGCTTCTTGGTATCAAAGTATCACAGATTATAAAGCTTTCAACCGGACAATAGATGATGTGATTTCTCATTTAAAAGAGACAAAGACAGATTTTATTTTCAGAGCATTCTGGAAGTATAAGGTTATTCCAGAAACCTGCTCTGATCTACCTTTAAACCAGAGAAAAAGATGTGAAAAAGCAGGGTATAGTTATGAGAATTTTGAAAAATCAGTAAAAAAAATCAAAAAAGAGATTTCTTCTATTATAATTTCTGCTGGAATTCCCACAGAAAGAATTGATGTTAATGAGTATGATCCGATAACAGGCAAAAAATACACAAAAAAAGAACTCTGGAGAATGGCTCTTGATCCGGGAAAGTGGGGTATTAAAAATCCTAAAACAGGGAGATTGATAACCAAAGAGCAATTCCAGTTTAATAGAGGAAAACTTCTTGGCTTTTTCCCTTCCGGTTGGAAATCGCCTTCCGATTACGAGTGGCAAAATGCATTTGCTTACTATCCAGATATAACAAATCCTGAATTTCAAAAATTACAACTTTCCTAGGCAAAGAAGATGATAGATTCTGGAGCAGATGCCATCTGGATAGACATGCTCTTTGCTCAGGCAAGGATGTTTTATGAATTGACAAAAAATCCTTACCATCCAGCAGTTAAAGAATCTTATAAATCATCTTTAAAGCAAATAGATGAAATTCACAAATACGGAAGAAAAAAGGGGAAATATATTTATGTTGGCGGATGGACAAATTTTCTTGAGATAAAAGATAAGAATGGAAAACCTGCTTATCCTGTACCAGATTTTGATTTTGTTGTGAATATGATTTGGGAAGAAGAAGTTAGGAACAAAAATTTATCAGAAAAAAGATGGAACACATTTTTTAGAAAGGTTAAAAAATATCTTGGTGATAATACTCTCATTTTAGTTTTTATGGATGAGGCAGCCACCAAATGGCAAGACCAACCCTTAGGGATTTTCTCCCAATATTTGAATAAAACTGAACAGGCGAAATTTCTGGAAATTGCAGATAGTTTCTTTTGTGAGAAAAGAAAAGAGTTTAAACTACCCATAGCCTTTGTCTATCCTTTACACGGTGGATGGATGGGAAACGATGCAGAAGTCCTTTCTTTCGGGAAATTTAAGGTTTACGATTCTTTGGCTCCGGAGTTTAAAACTTATGAAACGATAAAGGAACTTGCCCGGAATAAATCAGGAGGAAATTCTACAATTAGAATGAAAGAGGTAGTAAAAGCAACTTATCATTTAGATGTGATTGACTTGAGAGGTAAAGATTACAAAACAAGAATTCTTGCTTTAAGTTTGCAGGGGATTGTGAATAGAGATAAACCAAGATTGTATGTTTTGTGGGAAAGCAAAGATAAATTTGGAAATCCTTCCAAAAAGTGGCTCAAGTATTACAAATCAAAAGGCTGGATTGAGTTTAAAGAAATTTCGGTAAGAGAGGCAATTAGAAAGTATAAAAACAGAATAAAAGGTTTTGTGGTTTATGACCCTGATTTTAAACACTCAATAAACATTGCTACTACAATGGCGGGATTGAGAGATGTTTTGATTGCCCACCCTTATTTTATCAAATTTTTAAAAAGGTTGGGATTGAAGATGGTGGAAGATTTAAGAGGAAAATGGAAAGATAAATATGAATCTTATAAGTGGCAACTAATACACCTTTTTCCTGAGTGTAATAAAAATTTCATTGCTATTTTGCCAGTAGAACATCCCTTTACTCATAAATCTTACTATTATATGATAAGACCGATAAGAGATTATGTAATTGCAAAGAAAATCTGCGCTTTAGATTTAATCCCTCACAAAAAGTTTTCTCAAGATACTCAATTGCTTGATAAATATTATAAAAAGATAAATCCTTACGGAATTGTATTGGGTTATCCTTTTTCTGGTTCTTTGGAAAGACCGCATGTTGAGTTTGCTTCAAAACATAAGTTAAAAGTTTTACTTTCTCATGGAACTTCAGTAAATTTTTCTGTTCATTCAAAAATGCCTGCTAAAAAGATTTACAGACAGGACCATATAAAAGAAGTAAATCTTGCGAAAAATAAAATTTATATTGCTTTTTGTATGAATGATTTGGGTTTAAATACAATGCAGGATCGTTATTATGGTATCTGGGATGACCCGGAAAGGGGGAGTATTCCTGTAAGTTGGTGGTTAGATGCGATTGTAGTGGATTTTTGTCCGGGTATAGTTCAGTATTACTATGAGACAAAAACGCAGAATGATTTTTTTATGGAGCCCATGTTGCTGGCAGGATAAGACCTTCTGATTTTCCTGATTTAGAGGAATATTTGAGAAAAGGGAAACCATATCTTAAAAGATGTGATTTAAATACAGTAGCCTTTTCCAATCATGGAAAATATGATGAATATGTCTTTAAAACATATTCAAAAATTCTGGATGATTGCATTGGCTTTTTTTACGGCTGGATGCCAGAATGGGAATTTGGTGAGGATAGAACTCTTTTGTTTTTTGAAGATAAAGTATGGATTGTTACTTCAGTTGGGGCTGAAAAGGATGGAAAAAGAACTGTTAAGAAGATATCATCTTTCATAAAAAAACACAAACAAAGACCTCTTTTTATGACAGTTTTAATTGTTCTGGGAAACTATCCAGATTTTATCTTTCTCAAAGAAGTCAAAGAAAACATTACCCCACTTTATCCTAATGAGATTGAATGGGTAAGAGGTGATGAATTACTTCTTTTAGCCACAGAATTTATGAAGAGAAAAAAATAGATTCTGCACAAAAACTTTAATTGTTTCCCTTATCTGAGGACGAAAAATTTCAGTGAAGAAGTTGATAAAGATAGGTAACATCTTCTTGCCTCTGGAAAAGAAATCAGATTTAAGTAAAATAGAGAAAGGACAAGGAGGGACAAATGGCGTATAAATATGCAAGAAAATTTATTCCTTACAGCATGGATAATCTACCTGAGAGAGTGCCCAAGATAGTATAGAATGTGAACAGTTGCAGGGATTAAGTAAGCAGGCGAGATTAAGATTAAAATGGCTGATTT
>JAGGVW010000202.1 GCA_021157805.1 bacterium | reverse complement strand
TCTATTGGTGGAGCACCAAGCCCAATTCTGTGACAATCCCACATACCTGGTCTTACAGGAAGTAATATTTTATGCTTTCCCCAGTACTGAAGGTCTTTTGAAAATGAAATCCAGATATGTCCTTCTCCTCTTATTATAGGACGATGAATTAATGCATATCCATCTTTAAATTTCCTTGGAAAAAGACAACCATCTTTATCTTCAGGGGGAACAAGTGGCCCTTTTCTTTCAAAATTTTTAAAGTCATCTGTTAAAATTAAAGAAATGAGAGGACCACCTGGAGAAAAAGAAACATAAGTTATTGCATACTTTTTCATATCTTCCATATATACAATTCTTGCATCTTCAAGTCCCCATTTTTCTTCACTATGTTTTTTATCTGGCTCCAATGTTGGTTTTTCAGAAATTTCCCAGTTGGAAAACCCGTCAGAACTTTTACATAGAGTAAGGTGGGAAAAGCCTTCTTTTGTTTCCATTCTGCACAAAAGGTAAATCATTCCATCAAATTCAATAGCCCCCGGGTTGAAAACTGCATTTACAGGATAAGGAATATCCTCTGGTTTTATAATTGGATTTTCAGGATGTCTTACAAAAAGTTCAAAATCCTTCATTTTTTTCTCCTTTTAGATACTTATTAAAAAACTCCTTAACTTTTTCTCTATATTCTTCATTATATCTGGTATCAAAATTGGTATGAGAACCTTCAAGAATAAAAAGTTCCTTCTTACCTTTTGCTTTATTATACAACTTTTCAGCATGAGAAAAGGGGACAAAATCGTCTTTTTTTGAATGAATTATAAGAACAGGACAATTAACCCTATCAATATAATTTTCAGGACTGTTTTTCATAAAATCGCTTCTTAAAATAAACCGACCGAGAAGTTTTGAAAGAGAAGAAAAGACATATTTTAAAGGTCCAAAGTTTTTATAGTAATGGGTTATCATATCGGGGAAATTTGCAAAAGATGAATCAGAAACAAGGCATTTTATCTCTTTATATTTTGAAGCAGATATAATCCCAACAGAAGCACCAAGTGAATATCCCCACACTCCAATCTTCAGATTCTTTGTTTTTTCATTTCCTTTGAGGAAATCAATTGCTCCCTTTACATCAAGATATTCCTTTAATCCAAAATAAACAACTTTTCCTTCACTCTCTCCGTGACCTCTGAAATCAAAAAGAAGAAGAGAAAATGATGGATAAAGAAAAGAAACAACAGGTAAAATATCTGACCTGTTGGCAGGATAACCATGAAGACATATTATAATAGATGCACTTTCAGGAGAATAAATCAACCATCCCTTTAATTTCTTCCCATCTTCTGTTTTTATCTCAATATTCTCAAATGGAAGTCCAAGGTCAGAAGGGATAAGTCCTATTGGCATTCTTGGAGGAATAATTGCTCTCCAGCCAAAAATTATAGTTAAAACAAAAATTATAATTACTGCATCAATTAAAATTCTAATCCACATTTTCATCTTTAATCTGTTTTGAATAAGTCCTTCTTAAATTTTCAAAAAATTTTAAATAATTTCCTGTCCTGTAATCAGGATAAGTCCATTGAAAAAATTGATATTTCCCTTTACTGAAATGCATCGTTACCTCTGCATATATTCCTTCACCAAGATAAATTCTATGATAAAAATCCTTTGTTGATAAAAGAATAACTTTTGAAAAGTCAATGTATCCAGGGTCAATATTTACTCTTCTTTTCCCATTGCTTGAAAATTCATCCTCTATTCTATTTGTAAAAATTTTCCATTTCCATAATTTTTCAGGAATAACTAATTCAGAAAAAGATATGAAACTTCTTTTTAAGTTTTCTCCCATTTCTTCTGTGTAGTAATCAGTAAAATTAAAAGGAAAAGGACCTACTTCTAAATCAATATCTCCCCATTTTTCTGAAAGTTTTTTCTCAACTTCTAAAATTAACTTATCATCTCTGTAAATCAAACCGCAAAAAACTTTCACAGGTAAAGGTTTTTTTATCTTTCCCATTTTTATATTTTTATATTTTACCACTGCAACTTTGCACAAAGCAAAATTTCATTTTGCCCAAACCGGGTTTGGAAAGGTAAAATAAAAATATGAAGACAGATACAATATGTGCAATTTCTACCCCTCCTGGAGTAAGCGGAATAGGAATTGTGAGATTGAGTGGACCTGATACATATAAAATTATTGAAAAGATATTTACTCCCGGAAAAATTACTGGAAAAAGGAAAAAAATAAAAATTGAAAAAATACCTTCTCATACAGTTCATTATGGACACATAATAAAAAATGGGAGAATAATTGATGAAGTTCTGCTCACTATTATGAAAGCACCTAAAAGTTATACAAGAGAAGATATGGCAGAAATTGGATGTCATGGTGGAATCATTCCTTTAAAAGAGGTTTTAAATTTATGTAGTAAAATGGGAGCCCGTCTTGCCAGCCCCGGTGAATTTACAATGAGAGCATTTCTTAATGGAAGAATTGATTTATCACAGGCAGAAAGCGTTCTTGAAGTAATAAACAGCCAGACAGAAAAAGGACTTGAAATTGCTTTAAGTAAACTTGAAGGAAACTTTTCAAAAAAATTAAATCAGATAAGAGAAAAAATTATCAATATCCTTGTAAATTTTGAAGCAGTTATTGATTTTCCAGAAGAAGAAGATACTGAAAAAATTGAAATTGAATGCGATAGGAAAATCAGAGAAGTTTTGAAAGAAATTGAAAATATTCTTTCATCTGCCAGAAGAGGAAAATTACTATTTGAAGGAGTTAAAGCAGCAATAGTTGGAAGAACAAATGTTGGTAAATCAAGTTTACTTAATAAATTGATAGAAGAAGAAAGAGCAATTGTAAGTGAAATTCCAGGGACAACAAGAGATATAATTCAGGAAGTTATAAACATAAAGGGAATACCTGTAAAAATAATTGATA
>JAGGVW010000108.1 GCA_021157805.1 bacterium | reverse complement strand
TCAATAGATTTTTTAAGCATATCTTCAAATGTTTCTTCTTTAACTACAATATTTTGAATTGGTTTAGAGAAATCCATACCTTTTTCAATAACCTCATAAATTTTCTTATTGTATTCATTTTCAATTTCAGAAATATTAATCTTATTTTCTAATTTTTCTAACAAACTTTTCATTAAATTTTCTTCTTCTTTCCTTATTTCTTCTTTAAACTCCTCTATTTCCAATTCATTTATTGCTTCTTGATAATACAAATTAGTTAATAATAATGCTCCTTTATAACTTTTAATCAAACATAATTTTTCACTATCTCTGAAAACATATTTACACAACAAACCTTTATTTGTTAGAGATAAAACATTTTTTAACAATATATAACCTTTCAAATTCTCATATATTTTATTTTTTCCAACTTTCTTTTTGCTTGGTAATAGATAATATGATTTTTCATAATAAATTTCATCAACATCATCTAAATTAACAACAGATAAAACTTTAATTTTCCTATCATTAACAGCATTTTTCAGATTATTTAATTGTTCTTTTGTAAATCTATACTCTTTATCACCAATATCCAAACTTCTTAAAATCTCACTATCATTTTTAAACTCTTTGCCACATTTAGAGCATACTTTTTTATAAGTAATAGGAGAAAAACACTCATTACATCTTAAAGAAAAACCAATATTGTTTTGTTTTTGAGCAGTATAAATAGAAATAGGAATATTAATTAAACCAATTTCTATATTCCCGTTCCAAACGCTCCTTGTCATTTTTCCAACAATTTAGAATAACATTTATAACAACAAACCCATTTGCCAAAATATTTTTTAAGAAAAATATCATCAGCCCAATCACCATTAATTATTCTACCTTCAGTAGCAAATCTTTTTTCCCTTCCACAAACAACACATTTCATATTAATATTAAGATAGAAAAGTATTTATAGATTTCTATTCTTGAGTATATATATTGTTTAGCAAATAATCAATATACTTTTTATTTTTTTCAATTGTTTTTGATACTTCTGTATTATGTTTTTCAACATCTTTAATATTTTTCTTAATATCATTCATCAAGTTAATAATAGTTATAAAAAAGTTTATTAATTCTTCTAACCTCATTTCGCAAATCAATCTGCCATTTACATCATATATTTTTACATATTCTTCAATTATTTCAAATCTTGATAGTTTATTTGTTTTCATTTTCTATATAGATGACACTTTGACATTAACCCAACATTTTTAAGGATTTCAGCCATTTTTCCTAAAAATTTTAGTGTCATATTTTGGTGTCATCTGACACTAACTTTTTTTTGTATCTAAAATATGTTCTTCTTGATTTTCCTGTTTTCTCAATAAATTCCTGCACTTTTGCTTTTTCAGTCATATCCTTAAACATTAATTCTTTAACTAATGCTAAATCTTTATTAACTTTCAATTGCTCTAAACATAATTCTTTCCAATTACTACAACTTTTATAAATTTGAAAAAATTTGATTGGAGTTCTTAAATTAAGAAATTCGGATTTTGTTGCTTCGTTTGTATTATCTCTAATAAAATCTGCAATCTCAATAGGTATTTCTTCAACTTTACAAATTTCATATATCAGATTAATAATATCTTTATAACCAAAATGTAAATCATAATACAAAACTCTTGATAAAACATTTTCCATTTTGCTTGGTAATTCATTACAGATTAATATTATCTTTGCATTTAATTCAAATTTATTAGGAACTTTTAATTTATGAGATGTTGTTTTGTATTCAACAAATCTTTTATTTCCAATACCCCATAAAGCACTTAATAATATTCCTTTTGATATATCATTATCCAATATTTTTATAACATCATCAATAACAATAACTTTCTTGTCTCTGTGTTCGTATAATTGCATATATAATTCCATAGGAGAAGAAAATGTTGTAAGTATTTCATAATTTACTTTATTTTTCTCTAAAAACTTCCTAATTTGATAAGATTTTCCTAAACCTGTTTCTCCTGTAATAATTAAACCATTTGCTTTTGATTTTAATAAAGTTTCTAAATATCCATACAATTTAGTATAATATTTATCTATATTAGGAGTTTCTTTAACTATTTTTTTCAACTCTCTTTTGAAAACTCTATCATAATGTTTTTGCACTCTTTGTAATTCTTGATTTTCATAATGTTCAATTTCATCTTTACCAACTTTTAATAAATCAGGATTTATGCCTAATTCTTCACAAAGTTTATAAAGATTTTCGTCAAAATGCAAACTTTTATCCAATATTGCATTCCAATCTATTTCTTGTTCCCAATCTACACTATCATTATATTTTTTCAACTTTTCAATTATTTTTTGTTTTTGCAGTTTCAAATTCATTCTTGTCATATTAAAGTTTTGTAATATCTCATCATTTTCTCTAATCTTTTAATTGCTTCTTTATGTAATTCTATTTTTTTATTCAGTAATTTAACAACACTTGAATATAATTCATTAACATAACCTTTCTCTACAAACTTATTTGTATAATATTTTGCTACTTCTTTATTACCATTAAACTCTTTAATATACCTATGATACAAACCTATTAATTTTTGCAGTTCTTCTTTATTTAAATCTTTTATCTTCTCATAATTTTCTTTTGATAGTATTTCACCCAAAGCATTCAATAACATCTTTTTCATATTAGAATATTTTATTAACCAAAACCTTATTGATTTTTCTCAACAATTCATCTTGTTCTTGCCAATCTAAATTTTTGAAATAGTCAATAATTTCTTTTTCTGTAATAGAAAATAAACCAATTTGAAATAATTTAGAAATAAATCTATTAAAACATTTTCTACAAACATAAATCTGTTCAGAATAACCTGAATTACCCAAATCTTCAAAACTCAAAATAACCATTTTATTTTGTTCTGCACACTTATCAGGAGATTTATCTGCTTCACACTCAAAAACTTTTTTACAAATCCCGCATTCTATTTCTGCTCTCATTTTAAAAAAGAAAAAAAAAGAAAAAAAAAGAAAAAAACTATTCTGTTGTTTCTTCCTCTTGTTTTTGTTCTTCCTCACCATCTTGTTCTTCATCTACCATATATATATAAAAAATAGAAAAGTATTTATAGATTTCTATTCTTTAATGTATATAATTTTTCCAATAGTTTTTTCTTAATAGTTAATTTATATCTTTCTTTCCTTGAAAGTCCAACAGAACTTTTTAAATTTTCAATAAAATTAATTCTGTCTAAAATTTCATCTAAATCTAAATTTTTTTCTTCCTCTGTCAATCTTGTATTTTTACCTAATAGTTTCATTTTTAAATTCAGAGATAATTATATGATTAATTTCCTTAATATCCAAGTTTTTTCTTTTCAACTCATAATATCTTCTAATAATTCTTTCTTCGTCATACCTGTCTAAAGTTTTCCGACAGACAACAGGAATTATTGAAAACAAATGCCAAATATTAACCTTATTTTCATTTTTTAAGCAATCTATACATAAATTTCTATCTCTACCCCCATCGCAAAAATAACAACTCATATTTCTCTTTCCTTTATATCTAAAATCTTAAAAAAGCATTTGTAAATTTTTCCTTCATAAGATTTGCATTCTTTTCTTAATCCTTTTTCAATATCTTTTATATTTTCAAAATACCAAAATGGTATTATCTTTGTAAAAGTATAAAGTAAATTCTCTTTAGTTCTTTTGAAATCTTTTTCATTCTGATATAATGAAAATTCAACCTTAACTTCTTTAATTTTCATACTCCCTCATATAATATACACAAAAACAACAGAAAACAGAAATTATATAATAAAAAATATATAAAAATAAAAATCACAAAACAGGTCTTTCTTTTAAAAATTCTTCTATTCCTTTCAGAGTTTCAATATTTTTCAGTTTACTTACAAGTTTATGTCTTACAAAATTAAGTTCTGCTTGCACATCGCAATCTGCTATTTTGCTCAATTCTTCACTTATTACTTCGTCAATTACTTCTTCAATATTGTATTTTAGTTTTTCTAACATACCCAACAGCACATCTAAATTTTCTACCATCTTTATCACCTCTACTATATACACACAAAAACAACAGAAAAACAAAAAATTAAAAAATCATAAAAAATAAAATATTAATCTTCTTTAACAAGTTTTTCTTCTCTATATGTGAAATAAGGAGTTTCCTTCTTTTCTATAATAACAATCGGTAGTCCCATTTTAATTAATCTACTCTTTGCTGTCTCACCTCTTAAAGTCCTCCAACTCATTCCTAATTTTTTTCTCACAAATCTTAATAAACCTTTTGCATACCAATCCTTATATCCTGTTCCATACTTTTCTATTGTTTCTAAACCTCTATCAACTTTTTCTTTGTAGTCCTCTAAATTCTTTTTAAATTCTCCTCTTGTATCTGTCAATCCTTGTATTACCGCATTCATCATCTCTTTAAAATTTTCATTACAAATTGTTCTGTCATCTACTTTTATACAACTTTTGTCTAAAATCTCTAACTTATCTTCTTCCATAATATACTATATATAAAAACAACAGAAAATAAAAAAACAAAAACAATTAAAAAAAAATTAACCAAAATAATCATATACCCTTACATCACTTAAACCTTTTCT
>JAGGVW010000089.1 GCA_021157805.1 bacterium | reverse complement strand
CAAACCCCTGAAAAAGACATAAAATTAAAGTACCTATTCTTGTCCATTGAGTAAGTTTTCTTCTACCTTCAACTCCGCTTCTAACTAAATTTTCAAAATATGGAACTACAGAAGCCAGTAATTCAAGAATAATTGAAACACTTATATAGGGCATTATTCCAAGTGCAAAAATTGTAGCATTTCTAAGCGCTCCTCCTGCAAAAAGGTCTGCAAGGCGAAAAATGGTATTGGGAAAATTCTCAAAGAATTTAGCAAGGGCTGCACCATCTATACCGGGGGAAGGGATATAACAGCCAAGTCGATAAACACTTATTAAAAAAATTGTAATCCCTATCCTTTTTCTTAAATCCGGTATTTTGAAAGTATCTTTAAATCCATCTATCATTTTTTATTTTCCTCTTTGTAAAAGGATAACTTCACCACCTGCTTTTTCTATTTTCTCTTTTGCCTTCTTTGAAAAAGAGTGACCTTCAATTTTTAATTTTTTTGTTAATTTACCATTTCCAAGAATTTTTACAAAATTCCCTTTCCTTACAAGCCCTTTTTCTTTCATTAAAGATAAATTGACCATTTCTCCTTCTTGAAATTTATTCTCTATATCCTGTAATTTAACAATTTCGCTCTTTATCTTTTTAATATGAGTAAACCCCCTCTTTGGTAATCTCCTTGTAAGTGGCATCTGTCCACCTTCAAAATTATATGATAATCTGTATCCACTTCTTGCTTTGTGTCCTTTATGCCCTCTTGTAGAGGTTCCACCATGTCCAGAACTATCCCCCCTACCAAGACGTTTTTTCTTCTTTCTTGCTCCATATGGAATTTTAATTTCATTCAGTTTCATTTTCTTCTTCCTCTTTCTTTTTTAACATACTCAACGCTTTAATTGTCGCAGAAAGAGCATTTAAAGCATTTGTTGAACCAATACATTTACTCGTTATATCCTTTATCCCTGCAACTTCAAAAAGAGCCCTCATAGTTCTTCCTGCTACCATACCATGTCCTCTAACAGCAGGTTTCAATATAACTTTTGAAGCACCGCTTTTTGCTCTTACATCATGGGGTATTGTGGTTCCTGAAAGGGGTATTTCTATCATATTTCTCTTTGCCTTTTCAACTCCTTTTCTTATTGCTTCAGGCACTTCTCCTGCTTTACCAACTCCATATCCACATTTCCCTTTCCCATTTCCAACAACAACAATCGCCCTAAAATTTAAATTTTTACCACCTTTTGTAACTTTTGTTACTCTTCTTATTTCAATAACTATTTGTTTTTCTTCTTCCTCTTCAAGAACCGATTGCTGTTTTTCTTTTAAAATTTTAAACCTCCTTTTCTTGCCGAATCTGCCAGTTCTTTTACCCTTCCTGTATATTTATATCCACCTCTATCAAAAACTACTTTTTCAATTCCTTCCTTTTTTGCTCTTTCTGCTAATAACTGTCCAACAATTTTCGCTGCTTCTTTTGTGTAACTTTTAACATTTTTTTCTTCAGAGAACTTTTTAAATTCCTTTGATAAAGTTGAGACAGTCATCAGAACCTTACAGGGTGTCTCTTCATCATTGACCAGTGAAGCATAAATATGTTTTTCACTCCTGTAAACAACAAGTCTCGGTTTTGTTGATGTCCCAGAAACTTTTTTTCTGATTCGCAAATGTCTTTTCTTTCTTCTTTCCTCTTTATTCTTTTTCATTGTCCTGCTCCTACTGCAGCTTTTCCTGCTTTGTGTCGGACATATTCTCCTCTATATCTTATTCCTTTTCCTTTATATGGTTCTGGTGGATAAATTTTTCTTACTGATGCTGCAAAATTTCCAACTTTTTGCTTATCAATTCCTCTTATAAAAATAACCGTATTTCTTACAACTTCAACAGAAATACCCTCAGGAATATCCACTTCCACTGGATGAGAAAAACCAAGTGTTAAGACAAGCTTTTTTCCCTTAATTTCACCTTTATAACCAACGCCATGAATTTCAAGAACTTTTTCATAACCATCTTTTACACCAATAACCATATTTTCAATTAAACTTCTCATCAACCCCTGAAATGCTTCTCCCTTTTTGTATAATTTTTTGTTTTTCTCGGGAATAGTATTTTTAACATATATTTTGTTATCAGCAATCTCAACTTCAATATAGGGTAAAATTTGCTTTTCAAGTTTCCCTTTTGGTCCTTCAACAATAATCTTATTATCTTCAATTTTTACTTTCATACCATCTGGAATTTCTACAGGTCTTTTTCCCAATCTTGCCATTTTTTCCTCACCATATTGTAAACAAAATTTCTCCACCTATTCCCAATTCTCTCGCTTTTTTATCACTCATAATTCCTTTAGATGTTGTTAAAACAGCCATCCCAAGTCCATCTTTTACCCTGGGAATTTCATCTTTTTTTACATAAACCCTTACTCCGGGTTTACTAATTTTTTTTATTTCATTTATTGCTCTCTTCTTTCCTTGATAATAAATAAGATGAACTCTTATCATTTTCTTTTTATTTTCTTCAATTATTTCATAGTTCTTTATAAACCCTTCTTCTTTAAGAACATCAGCAATTGCTTCTTTCATCTTGCTGAAAGGAACATCTACAAATTGTTTGAAAACAAGATTCCCATTTCTTATTCTTGTTATCATATCCGCAATTGGGTCTGTCATTGTCATTTTTTCACCTCACCAACTTGCTTTTTTAACACCAGGGATTTCTCCTTTTGAAGCCATCTCTCTGAAGCAAATTCTACAAATTCCGAATTTTCTGTAATATCCTCTTGGACGTCCACATCTCCAGCATCTGTTTTTCTTCCTAACTTTATATTTTGGCTCTCTTTTTGACTTCTCAATCAATGATTTTCGTGCCAATTCACTCCCTCCTTATAGGTATTCCAATTTCTCTTAACAATTCAACCGTCTCTTCAGGGGATTTTGCTGTTGTTACAATTGTTATATTCATTCCTCTTATCTTGTAAATAGTATTGTAATCAACTTCAGGGAAAATAACATGTTCTTTTATTCCTATTGTATAACTTCCTCGTCCGTCAACTGAATCTGGAGGTAATCCATTGAAGTCCCTGACTCTTGGAAGAGCAACTGTTATCATTCTATCCAGAAATTCCCACATTCTATCACCCCTCAAAGTAACCATTAAGCCACATATATCACCTTTCCTTAAATTAAACCCTGCTATTGATTTTTTCGCTCTTGTTATAACGGGCTTTTGCCCTGTAATTAAAGAAAGTTCTTTTTCGGCTGATTCTATTGCTTTTGTATCTTTATTATCCTTTCCAATACCCATATTTATAACAACTTTCTCAAGTTTTGGCACCTGCATATGATTTTTATAATTAAACTTCTTCATCATCTTTGAAATCACATCTTCTTTATATTTTTTCTTTAACCTTGGCTCCATCACTTCTCCTCTACTATTTCTTTACATTTTTTACAGTATCTGACTTTTGTTCCATCAGCAAGTTTTTTAATTCCAAGACGAACTGGTTTTGCACATTTAAGACAGAAATACTGAACATTTGAAATTGATATTGGCTTTTCAATATGAACAATTCCTCCCTGCATATCTATAGACCTTGGTCTTGTATGTTTTTTTACAAAATTAACTCCTTCTACAAGAACTCTTTTCTCTTTGGGAAAAACTCTTATCACTCTTCCTTTTTTACCTCTTTCATTTCCTTTTATAACATAAACAAAATCACCTTTTCTTATTTTTAAACCCATTACAAAACCTCCGGGGCAAGTGAAATAATTTTTGTAAAATTCTTGTCTCTTAATTCCCTCGGGACAGGTCCAAATACTCTTGTCCCTCTGGGATTACCTTCATTATCAACAATAATTGCACAATTATGGTCAAACTTTAAAGTCGTTCCATCTTTTCTTTTTATTGGTTTAGATGTTCTCACAATAACTGCTTTAACCTTTTCCTTTTTTTTAACTACTCCATTAGGCAGAGCATCTTTTACACTTGCCACAATAATATCCCCAACTCTTGCATATTTTCTTTTTGAAACACCAACAAAGCCAATCACTCTTATCTTCTTTGCTCCTGTATTATCAGCAACAATTAAAACACTCCTTAACTGTATCATTTTTCCCTTTTTGTTTTTTCTATAATTTCAACTATTCTCCATCTTTTCAATTTGCTTAGAGGTCTTGTCTGAACAATTCTTACAACATCCCCTACTTTTGTCATATTATTTTCATCGTGAGCATAAAACTTTCTTCTTTTTTTTATAATCTTTCTATAAAGAGGATGCGGACTTTTACTCTCTACATATATTACTCTCGTTTTATCCATTTTATCACTTACCACAACTCCTATTTTTTCTATCCTGCCTTTTTCACCCATTTATTTTCCTTTTTTTCTCATTTTTTATTGTCTTTAAAACTGCAATATCTTTTTTTAATTTTTTAAGTGCAGAATAATCCTTTAGTTGCCCCATTTTTACCTGAGTTAACATATTAAATTTCTGCTTTTTCAATTCATCTATCTTTCTATCAATTTCTTCTTCTGTTGCCTCTCTCCATTTTTTTAATTCATCTGTTTTCATTTTATTATCTCTGCAATAATGATGTTTCTCTTTTTACAATCTTACTCTTAACAGGAAGTTTTGCCGCGGCTCTTTTAAGTGCACCAACACCCATTTCTTCTTCAACTCCCCCTATTTCAAATATTATTCTTCCAGGAAGCACCACTGCAACCCAATGGGAAACATCTCCTTTACCCTTTCCCATTCTTGATTCTGCTGGTTTCTTTGTTACTACCTTATCAGGAAAAATTCTTATCCATAGTTTTCCCTTTGATTTCAAATGATGGGTAATTGCAATTCTTGCTGCTTCAATTTGATTATTTGTAATCCAGCAGGGCTCAATAATTTTTAATCCATAATCACCGTAATACAGAGTATTTCCTCTTGTTGACTTTCCTTTTCTTCTTCCTCTCTGCATTTTTCTATACTTAACCCTTTTGGGCATCAACGGCATTTTTTCCCTCCTTATTTTTCTCTTCCAGAACTTCTCCAAGATATAGCCACACTTTTACCCCGACTGTTCCTGACCTGGTAAAAGCAGTTGATGTGGCATAATCTATTTTTGCTCTTAAAGTATGTAAAGGAACTTTTCCCTCTATATACTGTTCTGACCTTGCAATTTCTACTCCACCAATTCTTCCACTTATTCTTACTTTTATTCCTTCAACACCTGACTCCATAGCAAGTGCCATTGCTCTTTTTACAACATATCTATGAGAAACTCTTCTTTCCAGTTGCATCGCAATAGTATCTGCAAGAAATTGGGCACTTTGACCTGGAGGATTTACCTCTACAACATCTATATTTACCTGCTTGTTGTTTAATTTCTCAACAAGTTCATCTCTTAATTTATTTATCTCACTTCCCTTCCTTCCAAGCACAACTCCTGGTCTTGGCGTATGTAATATGATTTTTATTTTTTCTTTTACTTTCTGAATTTCAATTTTACTTATTGTGCCTCTTGGATACCTTCCTTTAATATAATTTCTGATAAAAATATCCTCCTTTAGTAATTCCTTGAAGTCCTTTTTACTGGCAAACCACTTTGTTCTCCAGTCCTCTACAATTCCTACTCTTAATCCAATTGGATTTACTTTCTGTCCCATTATTTTTCTCCTTCTTCAATATCCTCAAGAACAGCCGTTATATGGGATGTTCTCCTTTTAACCATAACAGCCCTTCCTCTTGGTGCTGCTCTAAATCTTTTATAAGATGAACCCTGGTCAACAAAAAGATTTTTTACCTTCCACATTTTTCCCTCAACTTTATTATTTGCATTATTCAAAGCTGACTTTAATGTTTTAATAATGTATCGTGAACCTCTCTTTGGTAAATTTTCAAGAATCTCTATTGCATTATTCACTTCTTTACCAATTACAATATCCTTTATCATTTTAAGTTTTCTCGGACTTGTTCTCACATATTTTGAAACACATTTTACTTCCATTTTTATTCCCTTTTATGTTTTCTCTCTAGTTCTTTCTGTATGAGCACCATGACCTCTAAAGACCCTTGTAGGAGCAAATTCTCCAAGTCGATGTCCAACCATATTCTCTGTAATATAAACATTTACAAAGTTTTTCCCATTATGAACAGCAAATGTATACCCAACAAATTCAGGAATAATAAATGAACTTCTTGCCCATGTTTTTATTATCTCTTTTTTACCTTCTTTTTTTAATCTTTCAACTTTTTTTAATAACTTTAAGTCAACATATGGTCCCTTCTTTTTAGACCTCACTTGTTGCTCCTTTTTCTTCTTTCAATTATTAATCTGTCAGATACCTTTTTCTTTTTTCTTGTTTTATATCCTTTTGTTATCCATCCCCAGGGGCTCTGGGAGTGATGCCCTTTACTCCTTCCTTCTCCTCCACCATGAGGATGGTCAACAGGATTCATAGTAACTCCTCTCACAGTTGGTCTTATTCCAAGATGTCTCTTCCTCCCTGCTTTCCCAAGAGATACATATTTATGGTCAACATTACTTACCTGCCCAACTGTAGCCATACAATTTATATCAAATAATCTAACTTCTCCTGATGGTAATTTCACCTGTGCAAATTTCTCACTTTTTACCATCAGTGTTGCAAGTGTTCCAGCCGACCTTACAATTTTCCCGCCCTTTCCAGGAGTAAGTTCAATATTAAAAATCTGGACTCCTTCTGGAATATTTTTCAGAGGTAATCTGTTTCCAATTTTTATCTCTACATTCTCTCCGCATTTAATTTTATCTCCAACTTTCAAACCATCTGGAGCAATAATATATCTTTTAACTCCATCTGAATACTGTATAAGTGCAATTCTGGCACTTCTATTAGGGTCATATTCTATACTCATAACTTTACCTTCCATTCCTTCTCTTCCTTTAAAATCAATTATTCTGTATAATCTTTTATGTCCACCTCCTCTATGTCTAACTGTAATTCTTCCAAGATTATTTCTTCCACCTGTTTTTTTCAATCCCACAACAAGTGATTTTTCTGGTTCTTTTTTAGTAATATCAGAAAAATCATCAACAATTGCATGCCTCTGTCCAGAAGTTGTTGGTTTCAATTTACGTAATGGCAATTTTTTCTCCTTCTTTCAATTTTATTATTGCTTTTTTATAACCTGGTTTGAACCCTTCAATATTAAATCTATATCTCTTTTTCTTTTTAGGAATATTTATAACATTCACTTTTACAACATTCACTCTGTATAAACTTTCTATTGCTTCTTTTATTTGAAATTTATTTGCTTTTTTATGAACAATGAAAACATACTTGTTTTCACTTTGTAAGTCAGTGCTCCTTTCTGTTATAAGAGGAACCTTAATAATTTTATATGGGTCAACTGCCATTTTTATTCTCCCAGATTTCTTTTAATTTTACAAAGCATCCTCTGTCAATTAAAACTTTATCAACTTTTAAAATCTCATAAGCATTAATTTTATCTGAATAGTCATATTCTACTGCACTTATATTTCTAATTGATTTTATTATATTATTTTTCCTCTCATTATCCTTATTTAAAATAAAAAGAACTTTTTCTTTATCAAGTCCTGCCTTTTTCAAAAATTCATATGCTTTTTTTGTCTTTACTTCGTTGAAATTTTCAAAATCTACAATTAAAATTCTATCCTCAATAAGTTTATCCTTTATCGCTTCACTCAATGCTTTTCTTTTCATTTTTTTTGGCAATCTTATTCTGTACTCTTTCGGTTTCGGTCCAAAAACAACTCCTCCACCTCTCCATATAGGATTTCTTATTGAACCAAATCTTGCTCTACCTGTTCCCTTTTGCCTCCATGGTTTCCTTCCTCCACCTGAAACCTCTCCTCTTGTTTTTGTATAAGATGTTCCCTGTCTCTGATTTGTGAGATATGCATTAACATAATAATATAGAACATCTTTATTTATTTTTTTACCTTTTATCTCAACAACTTCTTCACCTATAATTTCCCCATCAATATCATAAATAGGTATTTTTATCATTTTGCAACCTTTTTCAATGCTTTTCTTATTAAAAGATATCCATTCTTATGACCTGGAACTGCTCCTTTTACCATTATTAAATTTTTTTCAGGGATTACTTTCACAACCTCTAAATTCTGAATTGTAACTGTTTCATTTCCCATATGTCCTGCCATTTTTTTCCCTTTCAAAACTCTTGCAGGAGTTGTTCCCCCAATTGAACCAGGCCTTCTATGAGACATAGACCCATGTGTAGCAGGTCCTCCATGAAAACCGTGTCTTTTCATAACTCCCTGAAATCCTTTTCCTATTGATTTACCTGTAATATCCACAAACTCACCCTCTTTAAAAATTTCTACATTTATTTTCTGACCAACCTTAAATTCTTCAACTTCTTTGTCATCTTTCATTCTCAATTCTCTTAAAATTTTTAAAGGTGGTAGATTGTTCTTCTTCAATCTTTCAAGTTCCGCCTTTGTAAGTTTTTTCTCCTTCACCTCTTCATAACCAATCTGAACTGCTGAATATCCATCTTTTCCATCTTTTTTCTTTATCTGAACGACATAATTTTCTTTTGCTTCTATCACTGTAACAGGAATAACTGCTCCATTTTCCTTAAAAATCTGAGACATCCCAAGTTTCTTACCTATTATTCCTATTCTCATTTTGTATCCCTCAACTCAATTTCATTTCTACATCTACACCTTCCGGTAAACTTAATTTACTCAAAGCATCAACTGTCCTTGCTGTTGGTTCTATTATCTCTATCAATCTTTTGTGAATTTTCATTTCAAACTGTTCTCTACTCTTCTTATTTACATGAGGAGACCTCAAGACAGTATAAATTTCCTTCTTTGTTGGTAAAGGAACTGGACCTGAAATTCTAACGCCTGTTTTTTTCGCAAGTTCAATTATTTCCTTTACTGACCTGTCCAGTAACCTATGGTCAAATGCCTTCAATTTAATTTTAATTTTCTTTCCTTCCATTTTTTTCTCTTTTTATAAGCGTATGTTTTACTTATTTTAATACCATTTGTCAATATTTATTTAAGATATTTTATTCAATAATTTCAGTGATAGCACCAGCACCAACAGTTCTTCCACCTTCTCTTATAGCAAACCTCTGTCCTTTCTCAAGCGCTACAGGATATATTAACTTTATTTCCATCTCTATATTATCTCCTGGCATAACCATCTCTACCCCCTCAGGTAACTTTATCTCTCCTGTAACATCTGTAGTCCTTATGTAAAACTGTGGCCTGTATCCATTGAAAAACGGTGTGTGTCTTCCTCCTTCCTCTTTCTTTAATACATATACCTGTGCCTTGAAATGTGTGTGGGGTGTTAT
>JAGGVW010000262.1 GCA_021157805.1 bacterium | reverse complement strand
TTTTCTCACAAAAAACTTCTTCACAACCAGTTCCCATAAATGTATAAAGAATTTCAACTCCATGAATTCCATACCAGTAAAGACCTGGATTTGTTGGTTCAAGAGAAGCAGGAGAAAAAGAATCACAGCCAAAAACATTATTTTTCACTTCTTCTTTTACTTTCTGAATATTGTAGTCAAACCTTAAAGAAGATGAAGAAAAAACAGGACAGTTATACTGCTCTGAAAGTTTAAAAATCTCAACTGCTTCTTTATAACTTGCTGTCATTGGTTTATCAATAAAGAGAGGTTTTTTTACTTCAATAACTGGTTTTGCTTCTTTCAAATGTCTTCTTCCATCAATACTTTCAAGCAAAACAGCATCAACTTTTTCTATTAACTCTTCAATTGAATTAACCAGTTCAATTCCCCAGTTTTCAGTTAATTCTTTCTTAAATCCATCAACTCTTGAATAACTTGCTTCAACATCTGGACTGAAAGATGGAAAACCACAAATTACTTTTCCTCCTTCAACATGATACTTTTCATTTTCATCATTTAAAAGTTTTGTAAAAGCAACAACATGAGAAGTATCAAAACCAATTATTCCAATTTTCAATTCATTTTCCATTTTCTCCCCCCATTTTAATAATTTCTTTAATAAGAAAATCAATAATTTTTTCTTCCTTATAAGTCCCTATTATAACACCTTTCTTAAAGAGAACAAATTTTTTCTTTCCACCTGCTATCCCTATATCTGCCTGTTTTGCTTCCCCGGGTCCATTTACACTGCATCCCATAACTGCAATTTTTAAATTATTGATAGAAGGATGTTTCTTACTTAATTTTTTTACTTCTTTTTCTACCTTTTTTACAATATCCATAAGATTTACCTGAAGTCTCCCACAGGTTGGACAGGATATGATTTCAGGGAAAAATCTTCTTATTCCGAGTGAGTGTAAAATTGATTGAGCAACTTTTATTTCTTTCCAGGAACTTTCAGTTAACGAAACTCTGATTGTATCACCAATTCCCTCGTTTAAAAGGATACCAATACCAAGAATTGATTTACTTTCTGCCAGATATCCTCTTCCTGCTTCAGTAATTCCAAGATGTAATGGATATTCAAATTTTTTTGAGAGAACTCTGTAAATCTCAAGAGTTTCTTTTACAAAAGGGGTTTTAGCAGAAATGACAATATCTGTAAAATCATTGTCCTGAAAAAATTTTATACTTTCTTCTGCTGTCTGAATTAAACTTTCAGAAAGTGTTTTCTTCTTAATTTTTATTGAACCAGAGTTTATACCTATTCTTATCGGGATTTTTTTTTCTTTTGCTTTTTTTATAATTTCTTTTAAATCATTTTTCCTCATATTTCCAGGATTAATTCTTATCTTATCAGCCCCTTTTTCAATTGATAAAAGAGCAAGTTTTTTATCATAATGAATATCAGCTACTATAGGGATTTTTATTTCCTTTTTTAATATTTTTATTGAATCAGTATCTTTTTCATTCAGAATTGCTATTCTTATAATTTCTGCTCCTTCTTTTTGGAGTTTTTGACACTCTTTTAAAAGGGCAGAAATATTAGAAGTAGAACATTTTGTCATTCCCTGGATTAGAACAGGACTATCTCCACCAATATAAGTATTGCCTATTTTAACCTTTTTCGTTTTATTTCTTTTCACTTTTTTATCAATGAATGTAGAACTCTTAATATATCATTATAAGTAACATAAATAGCAAGAATAATTAATAAAAGCGCTCCTGCATACTGAACAATTTCAAGAAATTTTTTCTTTGGTTTTATTCCTGTAAGTCGCTCAACGAAAAGACCAACAAGATGCCCTCCATCAAAAACAGGTATTGGGAAAAGATTTATAATCCCGAGATTTATACTGATAAATGCAATAAAATAAATATATCTTGCAATTCCATAATGGACTATTTCTGCTCCCCATTTTGCTATACCAACAGGTCCAGAGAGAAGTTTCATTGATACCTGCCTTTTAATAAGCATCTTAAAAGCAACAAAAACCCCATAACACATCTTATAAAACTCTTTTCCTGCTCTCACAACTGCTTTGAAAAATGGATATTTCTCCTGCGTTTCTTTTGGAAGTATTCCAATTATATAAACCTTTTCTTTTTCTCCTGATATGGAAGAACTAACATAAGGGGCAGGTTTTATCTTAAAGGTAAGAATTTGCTCATTTCTTTTTATTTTAAGGGTTATATCTTTTTCTGGATTTTCTTTTGTGATTTCTTTTATAGTAGTAAGAACATCAAACCACACTCTACATTTTTTACCATTAACTTCAATTATTTCATCCCCTATTTTAAGTCCTGATTTTTCTGCTGGCATCCTTTTAACAAAACCACCAATTTTTGTTCCATCGTAACCTGGAAGCCCAAGCATAAAAGCAGGTATAAGAAGTAAAAAACCAAAGATTAAATTATTGAGAGACCCACCTACTATAACTCTACTCCTAACTCCTGGTGGCTTTCCCATATATTCATTTTCATCAAATTTCTCTTTATCCTCATATTCTTCTCCTGCCATTTTAACAAAACCGCCAAAAGGAATTAGACATATCTGATAAACTGTTCCTTCTTTCTTCCATGAGAAAAGTTTTGGTCCAAAACCAATAGAAAATGTTTCAACTTTTATTCCTGCTTTTTTTGCAAAGAAGAAATGACCTGCTTCGTGGACAAAGATTATAATTGAGAATAAAAAAATGACTGATAGTATTGATATTATCATTTTTTGTTTTGACCTAAATCTTTATTTTTTCTCCATATTTACCAATAAGAGGTAAAAATTCTATTTTTCCTTTTAAAGAATTCACAATCCCAATTATCATAAGAACAAAAATAAAAAGGTATACAACATAAGAAAGAAGCCATATTATAACTCGCAAAAATGGGATAAACATAAAAAATACCCAAATAAATGACCAACCAAAAGAAATTATTAAAAGAATAAGTCCCTGTTTTATATGGAATTTTGTGTAGGGATTATCTTTCTGAACTAAAAGTGGGATTAAAATAAATATACCCAGATATGATAACCATGCTAATCCTTTTCCTTCCTCAATGTCCTTTTTTTCCATTTTCACTCCTTTGTTTTTTGATTTTACTTTAATCTGATTCTGCTGTCAATTTTTTGCTATTTCTCAAAAATAAACTTGACCAAAAGGATTATATACTATGGAGAAAAAATATGCAATTATAAGAGAGAACGCAAAGATATATCAAAGGGGGAGAAAGAAATTAAAAACACAAATATTGAATGAACTACAGAAGAATACCAGATACTTAAAAAATTGACAAAATTAATTTTCATCAAGAACACTATCTATATTTGCCTGAAATGAAAGTAGTAGAAAAACAAAGAATAGGTAGAAAGGTAAAGAAAAAATACCAAATAACTACACCTTTAAATAGAATTTTAGAACTAAATGATGTAAAGGAGAAAAGAGAAATGCTTAATAGAAATATAATTTTAAATAGAGTTAATTTTGAGGAAATACGCACCCCCGAATTTCTCAAGAGATATGAAAACCCTTGTCAGATAAGAGATTAGAATAAATTACAAAAAAACCTGTCAAATTTTAAAAGAGTTAAAAAATTAAAGTCAAAATTCTTTTTACCGAACTTACCAATTTAAAAATCAATATAACTTCCTGTGAGACAATAGGTTAAGTCAAAAATCAATTTTCTAATTAGTGTTTAA
>JAGGVW010000115.1 GCA_021157805.1 bacterium | reverse complement strand
TGTGATTCTTTTTCTCCTGCTTCTCTTGAACCAACAAATCCAGGTCTTTACTGGTATGGAATTCATGGAGTTGAAATTCTTTATACATTTATGGGAACTGGTTGTGAAGAAGTTTTTTGTGAGAAAACAGATGATTTTCATTTTGTCTCTGGAAAGTGGAAAGATGGAAGAATTGGGACGATGAGAGGAATAAGAAAAGGAACTTATGAGTATGGAGCAACTGTTTTTGGAGAAGAAAAGGTTTATCAAGTTTTGTACTCAAAAGAAATTCCTATTTATTCTCAACTTTTGAAAGAAATAATAAAATTTTTCAAAACAGGAATCCCTCCTGTATCAAAAGAAGAGACACTTGAGATTATGAAATTTATAGAAGCAGCTCTTTTGAGTGAAAGAGAAAAAAGAGTTGTTAAACTGTCAGAAGTGGAAAAATTTTAAAGGGATAAAATGAAAGTTGGGTTTGGAGAATTTGTTATAACACCACCTGTTGGTTCTTCGCTTTGTGGTTATTTTCAGGATAGAAGAAGTGTAGATGTAAGAGATAACCTTTATGCCAGTTGTGTTGTCTTTGATAATGGGAAAAATATTTTTGTTATTATTTCCTGTGATTTAATTTATATTCCTGAAAATATAGCAGAAAAAACAAAAGAAATTCTCTGGAAAGAGAATAAAATAAAAAAAGAGAATGTTTTAATTCATGCAACACATACTCATACAGGTCCTGTTTTAGATGAAGGTTCAATTTACACAAAAGGATTTTATATTGAGAAAAGTTATCTGGAAGTTTTACCTTTTTATATTGCTTCAAGTGTAAAAATTGCTTTAAATAGAAGGCAGAAAGTGAAGATAGCAGTGGGTAAAAGCAAAGTTGAGGGGATTTCTTTTAATAGAAGATATTTTATGAAAGATGGGCAAGTTATAACAAATCCATTTAATCAGATTGAAAACATAGTAAAACCAGCAGGACCTGTTGATAATACTCTTATTTTTTTAAAAATAACAGATAGGAAAGGAAGATTAAAAGGATTAATTGTAAACTTTGCTCTCCATCCTGATACTCTTGGTGATAATTTAATTTCTTCTGATTGGCCTGGATTTTTACGAGATGAGTTAAAAGAAGAATTTGGAGATATTTTTGTTATTGTTTTAAATGGTCCTTCAGGTGATATAAATCATATAAATCCATTTGATTATAAAACAAGAAGTGAAAATACAGGTAAAAAAATAGCAGGTAAAATTGAAGAGGAAATAAAGAAAAAAATAAATGTGAAAGAAAAAAGTGTTAAAAACATAAGTCCATTTTATACTCCTTTAAGGTTCAGTTATAGAAAAGTAACTGAAGAGGAATACAGACAGGCAGAAAAAATTTTAGAAAAAGAGAAAAAAAATTCTCTTAAATATATGATTGCTTCTGGAATTGTTGGGATATATAAAGAAAAAAGAAAAAACAAAAATATTAAAGTTAGCATAAATGGTTTAAAAATAGGAAAAGATACAATTATATTTGGGCTTCCAGGAGAAATTTTTGCAGAAATAGGTATAAAAATTAAAAAAATATCTGGAGTAAAAAACACTATAATTGCACAAAATTCAAATTATAAAACCGGCTATATACCTACAAAAAAAGCATTTAAACAGTTTGAGAAAAATTTGAAAATAAAAGAGATAGAAGATGTAAACCTTTCAGAGGCAATAGGGATAAATACAAGTTATGAGACATTACCAATGGCAAGTAAAGTAAGTAAAGATACAGAAAGAAAAATATATTCTGCAATTTTAAAAATAGTAAAAAGCACTGGTTCTTAACAAAGTTAAATTTTGAATTCCCTTCTTTTTCTTTTATAATTTATTTTATGTGGAATATAGTTTACTTTCTTGGTTTTTTTTCAAGTTTTATTTTAGCAGTTATTCTCACTCCTGTTTCTGGTAAGATTGCCAGAAAATTTAATGTAATTGATATACCTTCTCCAAGAAAAGTTCACAGAGTTCCAACCCCACTTTTAGGTGGTCTTGGCATATTTTTTTCAATTCTTTTAACTGTTTCTGCAGGAGTTATCTTTGTGAAAATGGATATTGTTTTCCCTCAACTTAAAATTCATTCATCTGGTATTATTAGTTCTTTGCATAATCTCTTTTTAATTTTATCAATTGGTTTTCTTGTTGTTATATTCGGTATTTTTGATGATGCTTATCATCTTAAACCATTCACAAAACTTTTTTTACAAATTTTTGTATCAATTGTTCTTTTTTTTTCAGGTATAAGGATTTCACTATTTCTTCATAATCCTCTTATTTCATTCATAATAACAACCATCTGGATTGTCTTTATGATGAATAGTTTCAACCTTCTGGATAATATGGATGGATTGAGTTCTGGGGTTGCTTTAATTTCTGGTTTTATACTCTTTATTTTTTCTTTTCAGATGGGCCAACTTTTTGTAGCAACTTTACTTTCTGTTTTTCTTGGTGCTGTTGCTGGTTTCCTTATTTACAATTTCCCACCTGCAAAAATTTTTATGGGTGAATGTGGAAGTAGTTTTCTTGGTTTTTTCTTAGGGACAATTACAATTGTTATAACCTTTTATAAGTATAATGTTTCAGAGACCTTCCTTCCTTTTTTCGCTCCTCTTGCTGTTTTTGCTGTCCCATTTTTTGATACACTCTCTGTTATCTGGATAAGAAAAAAAAGGAAATTATCAATTTTTAAAGCAGATAAAAATCATCTTTCTCACCGACTTGTTAATCTCGGTATGAGTAAAAAACAGGCAGTGATATTTATTTATTTGCTTACTTTTTGCACAGGTCTTGGTGCCATTCTGATGAAAAATTTAAATATATGGGGATGTATAGTTGTTTTAATACAGGTTATAATAATTCTATTAATAGTTGGAATACTTGAATTGACGGGGAGAAAAAATGGCAGAGTTAATAATATCTCTTGATATAACTGAAGAAAAAAAGATAGATGAAGTGATAGAAAAAACAGAAAAGTATGTAAACTGGTATAAAGTTGGTCCAGTCCCTTTTTTGAAATTTGGTTTTAATTTGATTGAAAAATTGAAAAAAATAAATAAAAAAATATTCTTTGATTTTAAATTTTTTGATATCCCAAATACTGTAAAAGGTTCTGTTGAGAATTGTTGTAAACTGTGGATTGATATGTTATCTCTCCATATTCTTGGTGGTGAGAGAATGGTAAAAGAAGCAATTGAAATAAGGAATAAAGTGAATAAAAATACAAAAATAGTTGGGATAACCGTCCTTACATCATTCAGTGGCGAAGAATTTGGATTTCCCGATGTTAAAAAAATGGTTTCTGCTCTTGCTGAAAGTGGCTTTAAATGGGGACTTGATGGGATTGTCTGTTCTGGACAGGAACTTTCATTTTTAAGAAAATATCCTTTTTATCTTATAGTTCCAGGTATAAGAATAGAAAAAGTAAAAGATGACCAGAAAAGAGTTATAACTCCTTC
>JAGGVW010000043.1 GCA_021157805.1 bacterium | reverse complement strand
GTTATAAATGATGATATATTTACAACAGTTGAAAAATATAAAAAGATAATAAAAGATATGAAAATGGAATATCTTTACTATGAAATTGAATTACCTCTGATGGAAGTACTTATATGGGTGGAAAATAATGGAATAAAAGTTAACATAGAGTATTTAAACGAATTATCAAA
Source organism: bacterium (assembly GCA_021157805.1). The sequence goes on along the minus strand of JAGGVW010000043.1, from coordinate 12,194 downwards.
AAACATTGGAGAAAAACTTGAGAAACTTGAAAATCAAATTTTTCTTGAAGCAGGAGAAATGTTCAATATAAATTCGCCACAGCAACTATCAAAAATACTTTTTGAAAAATTAAAACTCCCGCCAAAGAAAAAATTAAAAACAACTTACTCAACAGATACAAATGTTTTACAGGAATTATCAAATATTCACCCTTTACCAGGGTTACTTTTGCGATACAGAGAACTTTCAAAGTTGAAATCAACATATGTAGATGGACTGCTTCCTTTTGTAAAAAATGGGAGAATACACCCGACTTTTAACCAGATATCCACAACAACAGGGAGGTTAAGTTGTACCAACCCAAATCTTCAAAACATTCCAATAAGAACTGAAATTGGGAGTAAAATAAGAAAGGCATTTATCTGTGAAGACAATTATTATCTTTTTTCTTTTGATTACAATCAGATTGAATTAAGAATTCTTGCACACTTCTCTCTGGATAAATACCTTGTTGAAGCATTTGTAAATGGGAAAGATATACATCAGGAAACAGCAGAAATACTTTTCCCTCATAATTCTCTATTTTCACCACTGATACTTAAAGAATCTGACAAGAAAAACTTAAGGAGAATTGCTAAAACAATAAATTTTGGTGTTATTTATGGAATGAGTCCGTATGGGCTTTCAAAAGAATTGAATATGCCTGTTGAAGAGGCCTCAATTTTCATTAAAAATTATTTTGAAAAATTTAAAGGAGTAAAAAAATATATTGAAAAAACAATTAAAAAAGTTGAAAAAGATGGATATGTAGAGACAATCTTTGGAAGAAGAAGATATATTCCTGAAATAAAAAGTCCTGAGAAAAATCAGAGAGAATTTGGGAAAAGAGCAGCAATAAATATGCCAATTCAGGGTTCAGCAGCAGACATGATAAAACTTGCAATGGTAAAAATCTATGAAGAATTTAAAAAAAGTGGGCTAAAAAGCAAAATGATCCTCCAGATACACGATGAACTTGTTTTTGAGGTGGAGGAGGGGGAGCAGGAAAAAGTTTATGAAATAGTCAAAAACATAATGGAAAATTGTGTAAAACTTGATGTTCCAATAAAAGTTGATGTGAAAAAGGGAAAAAACTTTCTTCAGATGTCTCCTCTTTAACAAAAAAGGAGGGAAAGATGGACGAGAAGAGAACAATGAGAGAAATTTATAATATAGTCAGAGAAACTTTTAATTTACCATTTTGGCAAAATCTCTCTCTTAAAATTTTCTCCATAGAAAATTCTTTTTGTTATAGAGATTTTGTTAAATCAGCAAAATTAAGTTTTGAAGAATTAAAAAAAGCAGGAGCAAAAAATGTGCGTTTTATTGAATTGAAGGCGGATGGAGAAACAGTTTATGATGATTTCATAATGCCAATGGCATGGGATGTTGATTTTGCAAAACTTTATATTGTTGAACCGCAAGAATTTTCAGGAAAAGTAATTGCTGATATAAAAAGACATCCATTCCATGTTGCCAATCGCTGTGGAAATACACCACCAGAAGGAATAACAGGTCAGGTAATTTACATAAAAGATGTTAATAAGTATAAAGATTTAGAAAATGCATTTATTTTCTGTGAGGATATTAATGCGGCAGAATGTAGAGAAAAAATTGAAAATACAGACGCGGTGGGGATTATTTCTTCGTATACGGGTGCTCCTGAAAAAAGAAAAGATATTTACTGGATTAATGGATGGGTTAAAAAATCTGGATGGCACCATACAAAAGAGGATCGGCAGATGTTATGTTTTTCCATTTCTCCAGAAGAGGGGAAAAACTTGAGAAAATTACTGGAAAAAACAAATGTGAAAGTTAAAGCAATTGTGAAAAGCAAAACATATCCAGGAAAAATTTATTCAATAACTGGTTTGATTCCAGGGAAAACAAAAAAAGAAATTATTTTCCTTGCCCATCTTTATGAACCAATGATTACTGACAATGCTACAGGTGTTGCTGGAGTTATTGAAATCTGCCGTATTCTGAATCATCTCATTGAAAAAAAATTATTTTCTCCTGATATAGGTATTCGCTTTCTATTTTCAATGGAAAGATACGGAATGGTTCAGTTTTTTGAAAAAGATAAAAATATTGTTTATGCCTTAAATGTTGATAGTGTAAGTTGTGATATTGTGAAAACAGGAAAAATGAAACTTACATTATATGGAAGTCCTTTCACAAATCCATTTTTTGGCGATTGGATTTTTGAACAACTTCTCACTGATTTATTTCCTGACAATCTCCCATGGAAAAAAGAAAGGTCTGTTTTTGGAGATGATACTTTTGTTTCTGATAACAGCATAAACATCCCTTCAATTTATTTCACTTCAAACCCAGCTAAACTCCATCATAATTCAGCAGATTTTGGAATGGTAAATTGGGACATAGGAAAAGAAATTTTGTCTGCTTTAACTACCTATGTCTGTATTCTTTCCTCGTCTGAATTTCTTCAAAAATATAAATCTACAATATATACCGCTGCAAAAAAAGAGCTTTACTCTTATCTGGAAAAAATCTCCCGGATTTCAGTTGAAAACCACTTCTCCAGAGAAGATTTAAAAAACAGAATTTCCTTCATTACAGAGTGTATGGAGAAAAAAATCAATTCAATGAAGAAACTGGGAATATCTCCTGAAGAAAAATTAAAAAAGGAAATAAAAAAAATTGCCAGAAGTGAAGGGGAAAGGATAATAAAAGAGAATAATCTCAAACCACAAAGAGAAAGAAAATTAACAAGAGAGGAGAAAAAGGCAGAAAACATCATTATAAAATGGAGAAAACCAGTTTTCATATTTTCTCTTGCAGATATTCCCCATAAAGAAAGAGTTTCTCCTCCAGAAGAATTTTACTCCCTCATAAACAGAGTAGATGGAAATAAAAGTTTATATGAAATTTTTCAGGAAATATCCTTTGAAAGAGAAATTTTCAATAATCTTCCTCTTTCTGAAGAAGAAAAGAAAAGTTTAGTCAGATATGTGAAATACCTTGAAAAATATAATTATCTGAAAATTAAATACAGAACAATTCTCACAAAAAAAGACATAAAAAAATCTCTGGAAAAACTTGGAATTAAAAAAGGAGATAGAATAATAATTCATTCTTCCCTTTCATCAATTGGTTATGTTAGAGGGGGGGCGAAAGCAGTATGTGAGGCATTTATGGAAGTGGTTGGAAAAGATGGACTGGTTATGATGCCAAGTTTCAATCACAGGAGAATTTTCATTGATAATCCTTCAGCATACTATTCTCCCCTGGAAACACTAACGACCAATGGAATTATTCCTGATACCTTCTGGAGAATGAAAGGTGTTTACAGGTCTTTAAATCCAACACATGCCTTTGCTGCCTGGGGAAAAAATGCAAAAGATTTTGTAAAAGAACATCATAAAGGTTTAACAATGGGAAAGGGAAGTCCATTATATTTACTTGAAAAAGCAGGTGGAAAAATTATTCTTATTGATACTCCTACTGCCAATACATTCCATCATGTTGTTGAAATGACAAACAATGTTCCCTGCCTTGGAAAAAGAACAGAGGAGTATCCTGTAAAACTTCCATCTGGAAAAATTGTAAAAATTAGAACATGGAGTTTCAGACAATCTTCTTGTCCTATAACAGATAAAGTTGCATATCTCTCCTATATGAAAAAGAAAAAAATGATAAAGGAAGGGAAAATTGGAAATGCAGATGTACTGGTTATTGATATGAAAACCTGCAGAAAAGTTATAGAAAAATTCTTAAGAGGTGAAATTAAAGGATATTCTGGTTGCAAAAACTGTTCAATCAAACCCTGGATTGTTCCTCAGAGTGTTGAAAGCGACTGGGATGAGGTAAATGAAAGAATGAAACAGGACACCGATGCTTTTGTGGGAGATTATGACCCTCCTTCTTTTTAAAAGTTTTTAAAGACGAAAAAAGGAAGAATTTGGCAGGGAAGGTTTTACCAATGTGTCCAACATATAGAACTTCCTTAACATTGATAATTAAGATATAAATCAAAGTCAGTTTGATTGACCAAACTAGGTTTGGTCAAATAATTACCGAACTTACAGGGGGGAAAATTTGGGGAGTAAAGATAGATAAGGGGAAAGGATGATTTTTTATTTTCCAGATATAGACACTAATTAGAAAATTGATTTTTGACTTAATCTATTGTCTTATAAGAAGTTATATTGATTTTTAAATTGGTAAGTTCGGGAAAAAAGGAAATTTAAAAAATTTCTTATATTTGTTAAATTTTGCTCTTGTCAATTTTTTGATTTCTCAAGTTGAATATATTATAATAAAAGTGATTTTTTTATCCAGAAATCTAAATTTATTGAAGTATCAAAAAGATATTTTTTGAATTTCTGCAATGAGAAAAATGGGTTTAAAAAAAACTTTTTTATTCAACGAACATAAGAAATTAAAAGGAAGAATGGCTGCTTTTTCTAACTGGTTGATGCCAATTCAATACACTGGCATTATAAATGAACATCACTGGACACGTCATTCCTGTTCCTTATTTGATACCTGTCATATGGGAGAGTTGATTGTTTCTGGTAACTTAAAGGAGAGCAATTTAGACGAAATTCTAACTTGTAATTTAGGAAGTATGAAGATAGGAAAATGCTCTTATGGTTTTATGCTAAATGAAAAAGGAGGTATAATTGATGACCTTGTTATATATAAATTAGCAGAAGATAAATGGATGCTTGTTGTTAACGCTGGTCCTTTAACAAAAGATGTGGCGCATTTAAGAAAATTTATCAAGACAGAATTAGAAAATGTTTCAGAAAATATAGTTAAACTTGATTTACAGGGTCCTCTTTCCCGTGATGTTTTAAAGAGTATTCTGGGTACTCAGGGTGAGAAAATAGAAAGATTGAAACACTACCACTTTGATTATTTTTCTCTTTTAGGTGAAAAGATTATTATCAGCCGCACAGGTTATACTGGAGAACTTGGATATGAGTTATATATAAGGAGAAATAAAGGAGAAGAATTGTGGAAATTACTTTTATCCGATAAAAGAGTAAAACCTGCTGGGCTTGGAGCAAGAGATATTTTAAGATTAGAAGCTTGTTATCCACTTTACGGAGAAGATATAACTGAAAATACTACACCATTAGAAGCTGACTTGGAAAGATTTGTATATTTTAAAAAGGAATTTATTGGCAAGTCATCTCTTCTAAAGCAAAAAAAGGAAGGGGTTAAAAGAAAATTAGTATCCTTTAGAACCAATTCTCGCCGTGCACCAAGACATAACTATAAAATATATGCAGATGGTAAAGAAATCGGTTTTGTCACAAGTGGAACATTTTCTCCTATTTTATCTTGCGGAATAGGTATGGGATATATAAAAAGTGATTATACTAAATCAGGTAAAAATATATTAATTAAAGGTGAAAAAATAGAAATAGAAGCAGTAATTACAAAGAAACCATTTTACAGAAATACTTTGTTGAAAAAATGATAAGTTTAACAGATAATTTTGAAAGGAGGAGATAAAATGGATATTAGAGAAAATTTGCTTTATACTAAGGAGCATGAATGGATAAAAATAGAAGGTAATTTAGGAACCATTGGTATTAGTGATTATGCTCAGAGTAGTTTAGGTGATGTGACTTTTGTGGAGTTACCTAAAATAGGCAATGAAATTAAGCAATTTGAACCATTTGCTTCTGTAGAATCGGTTAAGGCAGTTTCAGATATATATGCTCCTATGTCAGGAAAAATAATAAAAATAAATGAGAAACTTTCCACTTCACCTGAACTTATTAATCAATCTCCTTATGAAAAAGGATGGATAGCAGTAATTGAAATATCTGATGAGAAGGAAAAAGAAAATTTAATGCCATATTCTGAATATAAAAAATATCTGGATGAGTTGTTAAAATGAACTATATTCCTCATACAAAAGAAGAAGTAAAAGAAATGCTTAAAACTATTGGTGTTCATTCTGTTGAAGACCTCTTTTCTGATATAAATGAAGAATTAAGAGCAAAATCATTTAATTTACCAAAAGGTAAATCAGAATTTGAAGTAAAAGAATATTTAGAAAAACTTTCTCAAAAAAATAATTTATCTTTGATAAGTTTTCTTGGTGGTGGTTTTTATGACCATTATATCCCTGCAGTTGTAGATGCTCTTGTCTCCCGCAGTGAATTTTACACTGCTTATACCCCATATCAATCTGAATGTTCGCAAGGAACTTTACAAACCATATATGAATATCAAACTGCTATTTGTGCTTTAACTGATATGGAAGTAGCAAATGCTTCTCTTTATGATGGTGGAACATCTCTATTTGAAGGTCTAATGATGGCTTATAGAATTAAAGGGCGGAATAAATTCATTATAGATGGCAGTTTAAATCCTCTTTATCAAAAGATGCTTTTTACTTATACAGAAAATCTCCCTTTTGAAATTGTTAGAATTCCTTACCATATAGGTCAGGTTGAAAGAGAAAAAATTTATCAAAATCTGGATGAAGAAACGGCAGCTGTAATTCTTCAGAATCCAAATTTTTTTGGAACTATTGATGACTACACAGACATTGTAGAGCACGCTCACAGTGTTGGCGCTTTAGTTATAATATCTGTTTATCCAATTTCTCTTGGTCTTATTAAAACACCTGGTGAGATGGGAGCAGATATTGTAACAGGTGAAGGACAATCTCTGGGTATTCCTCTTTCCTTTGGTGGACCTTATTTAGGTTTTTTAGCCTGTAAAGAAGAATTTGTTAGAAAAATGCCCGGTCGTATTGTAGGAGCCACAGTGGATAAAAAAGGAAAAAGAGGATTTGTTCTTACACTTCAAGTAAGGGAACAACACATAAGACGTCAAAAGGCAACTTCAAATATTTGCACAAATTCTGCTCTATGTGCCTTAAGAGCATTAATTTTTCTATCAGTTTTAGGTAAAAATGGTTTTATAGAACTATCTAAACTTAATTATGATAAAAGCGAATTTGCTAAAAGAGTTTTGAAAGAGATTTCAGGCATAGATGTTTTAAATACACCTACTTTTAATGAATTTACAATTCGTCTCCCTATGGATGCAAATGAAATTGTTAAAAAAATGATTAAAAAAGGATTTGTCCCTGGTCTTCCTCTGGGAAAGTTTTTTAAAGATATGAAAAATTATCTTTTAATTACGGTTACTGAAAAGAGAAAAAAAGAGGAAATTTTAAAATTTGCTAAGGAGTTGAAAAATGCAATTAATCTTTGAAAAAAGCGTGAAAGGGAGAAAAGGTGTAAAAATTCCATATTCAGATGTCCCCGAAGCAGAAGAAATTTCAAAAGAGTATAAGAGAACGAATACTCCTTCTTTACCTGAAGTTTCTGAGTTAGATGTTGTGAGGCATTTTACCCGTCTTTCACATTTAAATTTCTCTATAGATACAAACTTTTATCCCCTTGGTTCATGCACAATGAAGTATAATCCAAAATTTACTGAAGAAATCTCCCGTTTAGAAGGTTTTTCAAAATTACATCCTTTCCTTTCCTTCGTTTCAGAAGATATGATTCAGGGGGCACTGGAAGTTATTTATGAGACCGAACATCTTTTATGTGAAATTACAGGTATGGATGAATTTACTCTGGAACCATTTGCTGGTGCTCATGGAGAATTGACTGGATTACTGTTAATTACTGCTTTTCATAAATACCACGGCAAAAAGAAAAAATATGTTATTGTCCCAGATTCTTCTCATGGCACAAATTCTGCTTCCTCTGCTGTTTGTGGCTATGAGGTAATTGTAATACCTTCTGATAAAAACGGCTGTATGAACCTGAAAGAATACAAAGAAAAACTTAACGATGAAGTAGCAGCAGTAATGCTAACTTCTCCCAATACTCTCGGTCTCTTTAATCCACATATTAAAGAAATTGCCGAGTTAGCCCATAAAGCAGGTGCTCTTATGTATTACGATGGGGCAAATTTAAATGCCATTATGGGAAAAGTAAGACCAGGAGACATTGGCTTTGATGTTGCACATTTAAATCTTCATAAAACATTTGCTACTCCTCATGGTGGAGGAGGACCAGGTGCAGGACCTATAGGTGTAAAAAAAGAATTAGCAGAATTTTTACCTGTTCCAAGAGTTATTAAAAAAGATGGAAAATTTGTTTTGAAAGAATCTCTTCCACATTCTATCGGTTTCATATCTCCTTTTTTTGGAAACTTTGGTGTGATTTTAAAAGCATATGCTTATATCTTACTTTTAGGAAAATCTGGACTCTTATCAGTAAGCGAACACGCTGTATTAAATGCTAATTATCTCAGAACTTGTCTTAAAGATTATTATCATTTGCCTTATGATAGAACTTGCATGCATGAGTTTGTTCTTTCATGCAGAAAACAGGCAAAAAAGGGAATTCATGCTTTAGATATTGCAAAATATCTAATTGATAAAGGGTTCCATCCACCTACTATGTATTTCCCTAATATTGTTGAAGAAGCGTTGATGATTGAACCAACTGAAACAGAATCAAAGCAAACACTGGATAAATTTATTGAAGTTATGATTGAAATTGCACGGTTAGTTGAAGAAAATCCTCAAATAATAAAAAACGCCCCAACAACAACCATAGTGAGAAGAATTAATGAAGTAAAAGCAGCGAGAAATCTTGATTTAAGATGGAAAGAGAAAAAAACCGAAATTTTAAAAAATGAGAAGACCACCCTGGCTGAATAAGAAGATTAATTTAAAAGTATGTCATAATTTAAAAATGCTTTTAAGAGATTTGAATCTACATACTATATGTGAAGAAGCAAGTTGTCCTAATATTTCTGAATGTTTTTCAAAAAGAACGGTTACATTTTTAATTCTTGGTAATATTTGCACAAGAAACTGCCGTTTCTGTGGAGTAAAAAAAGGAAAACCATCTCCAGTAGATAAGGAAGAACCTGAAAGAGTTGCAGAAGGAGTGTTCCGTTTAAATATAAGGCATGTTGTGATTACAAGTGTAACAAGGGACGATTTGCCTGATGGAGGAGCAGAACAATTTGCTCAAACCATTATCAGTATTAAAAAAAGGATAGAGAAAATTACAATTGAGGTTCTTATCCCTGATTTTAAAGGTAATAAAGAATCAATTAAAAAAGTGGTAGAGGCAAATCCAGACATTATTGGGCATAATGTTGAAACTGTCCCCAGATTATATCCTGATGTGCGTCAAGCAGCAGATTATTCTCGTTCCCTAAATGTCTTAAAAACAGTAAAAGAATTAAGCAACAACATTTATACCAAATCAGGTTTGATGTTAGGATTAGGCGAAAAAGAAAAAGAAGTGATAGAAGTATTTAAATCCCTACGTGGAGTAGATTGTGATTTTTTGAGTTTAGGTCAGTATTTACCTCCAAATCTAAAAGCATATCCTGTGAAAGAATACATTCATCCAGATAAATTCAATGATTATAAAAAAAGAGCATTATCATTAGGATTTCTTTATGTAGCCAGTGGTCCTTATGTTCGCAGTTCTTATTTAGCAGAAGAGTATTTAAAATATTGACTTTCATTCTATCAGTAGTTAAAATACATAAAGATGGAAAAAATAGCAGGAAAAATTTTAATAACAGTGGGGGTTTTACTCATTTGCAGTGGAATAATTTTTTATAAAGGGATAAAAGTCCCTCTTGGAAGATTACCAGGGGATATTTTAATAAAAAAAGATAACTTTGTATTTTATTTTCCTTTTACCACAGGAGTTTTAATAAGCATAATTTTAACATTAATTTTTTCAATAATATGGAGGAGATAAATGGAAAGAAAAAATGGATGGGAAATTATTTCTCAAAAAGAGAAAAAAGTAGTTTTCAAATTCTGCGATGAGTATAAAGATTTTATTTCAAGGAACAAGACAGAAAGAAAATTTGTAAATGAGTGTATTAAAATTGCAGGAAAAAATGGGTTTAGAGAAATAGGGAAATATAAATCACTTAAAAAAGGAGATAAGTTTTACAAAATTAACAAAAACAAAGAAGTAATATTCGGCATAATTGGAGAAAAAAAACTAAGTGAAGGGGCTAAATTTATTGTTGCCCATATTGATTCACCCCGCCTTGACTTAAAAACATTTCCACTTTATGAAGACGAAAACATTGCTCTTTTAAAAACATATTATTATGGCGGGATAAAAAAATACCAGTGGTTAACAATTCCTCTTTCTCTTTACGGAACAGTTATCTTGAAAAATGGGGAAAAGGTTGAAATTGAAATTGGAGATAAAGAAAATGACCCTGTTTTTACAATTACAGACCTTCTTCCACACCTTGCAAAAAACCAGTATAAAAAAACAATTGAAGAGGGCTTCCCTGGAGAAAATCTAAATGTTTTTTTTGGAACAATTCCATTGACTACAAAAAAAGAAGAGAAAGAAAAAGTAAAGAAGAATGTTTTAAAAATTTTAAAAGAGGAATTTGGAATAGAGGAGAGTGATTTTGTAAGCAGTGAAATCCATCTTTTTCCAGCAGGAAAGGCAAGAGATGCAGGTATTGATAGAAGTATGATTCTTGCCTATGGACAGGATGATAAGGTTTGCTCTTATACATCTTTCAGAGCAATAACAGAACTTGATAAAGTTCCAGAAAGTATATTTTGTGTTCTTGTTGACCAGGAAGAAATTGGAAGTCGTGGAGCAACTTCTGCACAGTCATCTTTCTTTAGATACTTTATTGAGGAAGTGGTTGAAAAAACAGGACTACCTGTTTCAGAAATAAGAATTTTTTTTGAAAATTCAAAAGCAATCTCTGCTGATGTTGATTGCCTAATTGACCCTAACTTTAAAGAGGTTTCAGACCCAAGAAATACTGCAAAAATTGGATGTGGAGTAGTACTGACAAAAATTACAGGCGGAAGGGGAAAAGGAGGAAGTATAGAACCATCAGCAGAATATGTTGGTTATATAAGGAAGATATTTGATAAAAATAATGTTTTATGGCAAACAGGAGAAATAGGTAAAGTAGAGCAGGGCGGTGGAGGAACTGTTGCAACATATTTTGCAAGATACAATATTGACACAATTGACTGTGGAACAGGCGTTTTATCAATGCATGCCCCATTTGAATTAACAAGCAAAATTGATGTTTATTCCACATATAAAGCATATAAAGTTTTCTATGAAAGTGAATAAATATGGAAGATGGAAAGATGGAAAAAATAAATGTTTCAACAGGAAAAAGAACTGAATTTGTTGAAATAACATCAAAAGTGGAAGAAGTAGTAAGAAAAAGTGGAATTGAAAATGGTATTTGTTTTATTTATGTTCCTCACACAACCTGCGGACTTACAATAAATGAAAATGCAGACCCATCAGTAAAAAAAGATATTATAAATAAACTTGAAGAACTTGTTCCTGAAAATGATAGATATTCTCATCTGGAAGGAAATGCAGATGCTCATATTAAATCAAGTATTGTTGGACATTCTCTCACTGTATTTATAGAAAATGGGAACTTACAACTTGGAACCTGGCAGGGAATTTTCTTATGTGAATTTGATGGTCCAAGAAGAAGGCAGGTCTGGCTCAAAATTATTCAATGATAACCTCAACAGGTGAGGAATTTCATTATGAAAATTTTTTAATGTGATATAATAAACAGGAAAAATGGAAAAGATTATTTATTTTATTGACGGTGTAAGAATTGGAATTAAAAAAGGAGATATAACAGAAGAAAAGGTATCTGCTATTGTAAATCCGGCAAATACATTATTAACCATGGGCGGGGGAGTTGCCTTAAAAATAAAGAAAAAAGGCGGAAAAGAAATTGAGGAAGAAGCAAAAAAGAAATCGCCTATAAAAAAAGGAGAAGCAATTTTTACAAAAGGAGGAAAACTTCCTTCAAAATATGTTATCCATACTGCAACAATGGATATGGATTTTAAAACTGACTATAAAACAATAGAAAAATGTATGGAAAGTTCCATAAATTTAACTGAAAAGATAAAAATAAAATCAATTTCCTTTCCTGCTTTGGGGTGTGGCACAGGAAAACTTGAAATAAAAAAAGTTGCTAAAATTATGATTGAAAAACTCCTGAAATTTTTATCAAAAAAGACAAATCTGGAAGAGATAAATTTTATCCTTTATAAAAAAAGTGATTTTGAAAAGTTCTGCTGTATTTCAGAAAAATATCTAATTGATTTAACAAAAAAAACATATAAGAATCCAATTCCCACTGTGGATATAAT
>JAGGVW010000016.1 GCA_021157805.1 bacterium | reverse complement strand
CTTTTTGATGCTTTTTATCCAAGAAGAAAAGCAGGATTCTCAAGGGCTACAAAATATAGTTCAGGGACTAAAGTTGCTACAAAAGTTTATGGAACGATAAATAAATGGGAAGATGTGGATAATGGATGGACAGTTGAAGAAGCAATACCTTTTTCTGCATTTTCTCAAACCACTCATCCTCCAGAACCAAAAGATATATGGTATTTTTCAATTTGTAGATATGATTATTCTGTTTATCTTGAAAGAGGTGTTGAACTTACATCATCTGCAAAACTTCATAGAATAAATTTTCATCTTTATGAAAATTATGACAAACTGATTTTCAAATAAAATGAAATACACAGAAATAGAAGGAATTAAGGTTTCAAAGTTCTGTCTCGGAACTTGGAATATAACAGGTGATTCAACATGGGGTTATCAGGATGAAAAAGATTCCATTGAAACAATAAAGGAAGCTCTTGATTGTGGTATAAACTTTTTTGATACAGCAGAAATGTATGGAGATGGATATTCTGAAAAACTTCTTGGCGAAATTTTATCTCCTATTAGAGAAAAAGTTGTTATAGCAAGTAAAACAGTAAAAGCAAAATATAATGAAGTTATAAATGCCTGTGAAAATAGTTTAAAAAATCTTAAAACTGATTATATTGATATTTACTATATCCACTGGCCAAGCAGAAAAATTCCTTTTGAAGAAACAGTAAGGGCAATGAGAAAACTGCAGAAGGATGGAAAAATAAGAATGATGGCTGTTTCAAATTTTGGAAGAAAAGACCTTACTGAAATTTTAAAATATTATCCAGTGAAACTCAATCAACTTGCTTATAATTTACTTTTCAGAGCGATAGAGTATGAAATACTTCCATTCTGTATTGAAAAAAATATTTCTGTTGCCTGTTATAGTCCATTGGCTGAAGGGCTTCTTACAGGGAAATTCACATCTGCCAGTGAAGTTCCAGTTGGTAGAGCAAGGACAAGACATTTTTCAAAAGAAAGACCAATGTCACAGCACAGAGAAGTTGGGGCAGAAGAAGAAACATTTAAAACAATTAAAGAAATAAAAAAAATTGCAGAAGAATTAAATATTTCTATGACACATATTTCACTGTCTTATTTATTACACAAAAAGGGAGTTAAAGTTGTTGTAGCAGGAGCGAGAAAAGCATCTCAGGTGAAAGAAAATGCTTCTGCTATTGACATTTCTCTTTCTGATGATATAATGAGAAAACTTGATAAAGCAACTGAAAAATTGAAAGAAAAACTCGGTAAAAATCCTGATATGTGGCGTTCTGAATCAAGAATTCAATAAGGGGGGTTTACAATGGAAGAAATAAGAAAAGCAAAAGGTGATTGGGAATGGTTCGTTAAAGCAAGATTTGGCCTCTTTATTCACTGGGGATTATATTCAATGCCTGCAAGACATGAGTGGGTAAGAAAATATGAAGAAATACCGAATGAAATTTATGATGAAAAATATTTTAAAAGATTTAACCCAGATCTTTACAATCCAGAAGAATGGGCAAAATTGGCAAAAAAAGCAGGTATGAAATATGCAGTAATTACAACCAAGCATCATGAAGGATTCTGTCTCTGGGATACAAAATTGACTGATTACAAAGCAACAAATACACCTGCAAAAAGAGACCTGATAAGAGAATTTGTTAATGCATTCAGAAAAGGAGGTTTAAGAATTGGTTTTTATTACTCACTGATTGACTGGCATCATCCACATTTCACCATTGACGGAATTCATCCATTAAGAAATCATCCTGAAAAAGAAAATCTGAATAAAGAAAGGGATATGTCAAAATATAAAGAGTATTTACATGGTCAAATAAGGGAACTTTTAACTGAATATGGAAAGATTGATTTACTTTTTCCTGATTTCAGTTATCCAGGACCTGATGGAAAAGGGAAAGATGATTGGGATAGTGAAAATCTTGTTAAAATGATAAGAGAATTACAACCTCATATTTTAATAAATGACCGACTTGACCTTGAAGATGAATGGGATTTCAAAACTCCTGAGCAGTTTGTTCCTTTTAAATGGCCAGAAGTTAACGGTAAAAAAGTAATATGGGAGTCCTGCCAAACATTTTCTGGTTCATGGGGATATCACAGGGATGAGGCAACATGGAGAGAACCTGAGGAATTGATAAAAACATTAATTGATTGTGTAAGTAAAGGAGGAAATTTATTGCTGAATGTTGGACCAACTTCAAGAGGAGAATTTGATTATAGAGCAAAAGAACGACTTGAAAAAATAGGTGAATGGATGTATTACCATTCAGACAGTATTTATGGATGCACAGAGGCACCAGAAGAATTTAAAACACCAAAAGATTGTAGATTAACATATAATCCAGAGAAAAATCGTCTTTATGTTCATATATTTTCCTGGCCTTATAAATTTTTGTTTCTTGAAGGGAAAGAATATAAAGAAAAAGTTGCATATGCTCAACTTTTAAATGATAGAAGTGAAATTAAAGTAGAAGTTAATGAATGGTATAAAAAGCAAATGGGAGAGGTAGAAGGAAT
>JAGGVW010000006.1 GCA_021157805.1 bacterium | reverse complement strand
CTCTTATGCCCTCCCATTCTTTTCTCAATCTTTTCAAACATATTTTTATTATCTGATGTATTCTCTGTCTGCTAACATTCATTTGCGCTGCTATTTCTTTATAACTATGGGGCCTATTCCCGCCAAGACCAAAGTGTAATTTCAAAACTTTAAGCCATAGGTCAATATTTGCCCGTTTTTCTTTTTCTTTCAACCTTGTAAAAATTTTATTCAAAATATCTTTGTTTCTCAAAATTTCCCACAATTCTCTTTCTTTCTCTTTTTTAAAACTGAAAATTTCAAAAAGGTCAACATCTTTTTCTCCATTGTAAAAATCAGAAGAGATAACTCTTACCTGCTCTGAAAATTTTTTCAATTTCTTAATAATCTCAACAGGGAGTTTCGTTTCCTGGGCAATTTCTTTATCAGTTGGTTCACGCCCATATTTAAGAGCATAATTTCTTTTTATTTCTTCAAGTTTTTCTCTGAATTCCTGATATTTTTCAGGAATTTTAAGTATTTCATATTCTTTCATTATCGCTCTCAAAACAAACCTTTTTATCCAGAAATAAGCATATGTTCCAAATTTAACTTTTTTCCTGAAATCAAATTTCTCCAATGCCCTCAGAAGCCCCATATTTCCTTCTGCAATAAGGTCAGGTAAAAATTCAGGGGTAAAAGCATACTTTTTGGCTATGTGAATAACAAGACCCTGGTTTTTTTTTATAAACTCCTGTTTTAATTTTTCATTTCCTTTTCTTATTTTTTTTATAATTTCTTTTTCTTCTTCAATGGGTGACTTTACTGTTTTATGTGCCATTTTTTTCTCGCTTTTTTATAAATTTTAATATGTGTTCAGTCCCTTTTACAAATCCATTTATGTCCTTACCACTACCCTGTGCAAAAGTAGCACTTCCACCACCACCGCCTTTTATAAATGGCGTAATTTCTTTTATAATCTCTCCTGCTGGTATAAAATCTACAATATCCTTGCTCACTTTCACCACTACAAATAACTTTTCGTTTATTTTAGATGCAATTATGGTTATTCCAGTTCCAGTTTTTTCAATTACAGCATCAGCAATTTTACTGAGTGTTTCTTTTCTTTCTAAATTTATAATCTTGCTTACAAATTTAATTTCTTTTCCATTAACTTTAATAACTTTTGCATTTTTAATAATTTCTTCAACCATATGCTTTAAAAGTTGCTCCTCATATTTTTCAATCAGTTTTTCTTTTCTTTCCTTTTCTTCTATCAACTTTTTAATTTTCTCAACAACTTTTTCTTCTGCTGTATTCAGTATGGAAGAAATTTCTTTTATTTTTTTGGTATTATTATTTAAATATCTGGTTGCTTCTTTATATGTAATTGCCTCTATTCTTTTTAAATTTTTCCCGATACTTGAGAAATTAATTATTTTGAATAAAAATGCATCAGAAGTATTTTTTAAATGTGTCCCTCCACAAACCTCTGAATGATAATCACCAATAGTTATCACCCTTACTATTTTTTCATATCTTTCCATAAAAAGTGCTATTATATTAGACATTTTCATAACTTCTTCAAGTGGCATTTCTTTAACTTTTACCGGACTGCTATCAAAAATTTTCTCCTGAATAATTTCCTCAATTTCCTTTATCTTCTCCTGATTTACTTCTGAAAAACAAACAAAGTCAAACCTCAATTTATCATCTCCTACATAAGAACCTGCCTGTCTGACTTCTTTTCCAAAAACTTTCCTTAATGCATAATGTAAAAGATGTGTGCAAGTATGATTGATTGAAACTTTCTTTCTAAATTCTTTATCAACCAGGGCTTTTACTTCCATCCCTTCTTTTATATCCTCCATTTTCCCTTTTTCAAGTTTGCCTATATGGTGAATAAGTCCTCTTTCATCAATCTGAGTATCAACAACAGAAAATTTAATTAAATCATTTTCTATTAATCCTTTATCCCCTATCTGCCCACCTTTTTCTGGATAAAATGGAGTTATATCCAGAACCATACTTAAAAGTTTTCTTTTATCATCAGAATAAAGAGCAACTATTTTCCCCTTTTCTTCTGTTTTTTCATATCCAGCAAAATTTGTTGCCACAATTGATGATGGTTCAAAAATCTTTTTAGGGGTAAAACCAACTGATGAAAAAGTTCTTGAAAGATTCTTTCTTTTTTTCATTTCTGCTTCAAAAGTATGCCAGTCCACTTCTAATCCTTTAGAAATTGAAAATTCTTCAATCAAGTCCTTTGGCACTCCATAGGTATCATAAAGATTAAAAGCAACTTCTCCAGGAATAACGTTTCCTTTAATTTCCTTCAATTTTATCTGGAAGATTTTTTTTGATGTTTCTATAATTGAATAAAATTTATCCTCTTCTTCAAAGACAATTTTTCTTACAACAGAACTGTTTCTTTCAAGTTCTGGATAGACATCTTTCATTATTTCCACAACAACTTTACTTAATCTATAAAGAAAAGGCCCTTTCAAATTTAAATTCATTCCACTTAAACAACCCCTTCTTATAAGTCGTCTTAAAACATAACCTCTTCCTTCATTTGATGGAAGGATATTGTCGCTTATTAGAAAAGTTATTGCCCTTATGTGGTCACTTATTATTCTGAAATCTCTTTTTTTATCCTTATATTCAAATCCACTTATCTCCTGCAATTTTTCAATAATCGGAATAAAAAGATCTATTTCATAATTTGTCTCTTTCCCCTGTAAGACCCTTGCAATTCTTTCAAGTCCCATTCCTGTATCAACTCCTCTTCTTTTAAGGGGGAGAAGTGTAGCATCTACCTGCATATCATATTGAGGAAAAACTAAATTCCAAAACTCAAGAAACCTGCCACATTCACACCCTGGTTTACAATCCGGTCTTCCACAGGACTTTTCTTCTCCAAAATCTATGTAAAGTTCTGTGCAGGGACCACAGGGACCTGTATCCCCTGCAGGACCCCAGAAATTATCTTTTTTACCAAGAGGAATAATTTTTCCCTTATGTAAAAATTTCTTCCATATTTTTTTTGTTTCAATATCTTCCTCATAATAAGAAACCCATAAAACTTTAACAGGAATTTTTAAAATATTAGTAACAAATTCATATGCCCATTCAATTGCTTCTTCTTTAAAGTAATCACCGAAAGAAAAATTACCAAGCATTTCAAAAAAAGTGTGATGTCTCCCACTTTTACCTATCTTTTCAATATCACTATCTTTTCCGCCTGCTCTCAAACATTTCTGACAGGAAGTTGCTCTTTTATAAGGTAAAGGGACTTCTGTCGCCCAGTACTTTTTAAATTGAACCATTCCTGCATTTGTAAAAAGAATTGTCTGGTCTTCAAATGGAATAAGAGAAGCACTCGGAACAACTGTATGCCCTTTACTTTTAAAAAAATCAAGATATAACTCCCTTATTTTTTTACTCTCCATATTTTTCTCTTAATTTATTAAAAGTATCTGAGGAAAACCCCTTCCCCTTTAAAAACAAAAATAAACTACTTCTACTTTTATCTTTCCTTCTTTCTACAAGTTCTTTTGCTATTTTATACTCTCTCTGGAAATCAAAATTTTCTTTAATCTGGTTTATTATTCCTTCAGGTATTTTTTTTCTTTTGAGTTCTCTTATAATATAATACAATCCTTTTTTTCTTTCAAAAAATTTTTCTACAATTTTTTCAGCAAGTTTTTTATCATCAATAAGACCATCTTTTTTCAATCTTTTAATTATTCCGTCTATAACATTTTTATCATACTGGCTCAACTTCTCTTTCAATTCATTCTCTGAATAACTTTTTTTAGAAAGTAATTGTAGTGCTCTTATATATGCTTTTTTACTCTTATTCACCTTTTTTCAATACAACAAATCTTCCCTGCCCATTTACTATTATGTAAATACTTATATAATTTTTTGAACTAACTTTTTTCTTTACTCTTAAAAAGTCAGAGTAATTTTTAATAGAATATCTGTCAATCTTTTTTATCACACTCCCGGGGATTATACCTGCTTCATCAGCAGGAGAACCCGGTTTAACTTCAACAACAATAACACCTTCTTTATTTTCAAGTCCATACCTATTTATCATCTCATCTGTAATTCCTTCTACTTTCATTCCCATCCAGAATCCCACTTCTTTTTTTTCAGCAATTTTACTTTCTTCAGGCATTTCTCCAACTTTAACTCTCAATGTGATAAATTTCCCATCTCTCCATACTTTTACCGCTACTTTTTTTCCAACAGGGGTGTTTGCAACTTTCATCTGTAAATCTCTGACATCCTTAACTTTTTTCCCATCAAATTCAACAATTACATCTCCTTCTTTAAAACCCGCCTTTTCAGCAGGAGTGTTTTTTATAACATCAGAAATAAGTGCTCCTTTTGTATCTTTCAAACCAAATGATTTTGCTAAATCCTCTGTTAATGGTTGCAACCATACTCCAAGATATCCTCTTATTACCTTACCTTTTTCCTTCAACTGTTTGAATACACTTTTCGCAAGATTTATTGGGATTGCAAAACCAATGTTCTGAGCAGCGTATGGAGCAATTATGAATGTATTAATTCCTATAACTTCTCCTTTTATATTAACAAGAGGTCCTCCTGAATTTCCAGGGTTAATTGCAGCGTCTGTTTGAATAAAATCCTCATACTGAGTAATTCCAAAACCACTTCTCCCTTTTGCACTTATAACACCAACAGTTACTGTTTCATCTAATCCCATTGGATTTCCAATTGCAATTGCCCATTCTCCAACCTGTATCTTATCAGAATCACCAAGAATAACTGCAGGAAGAGTTCTTTTTACATTTATTTTTATAAGAGCAAGGTCTGTTTTAGAATCTGTTCCGACAACTTTTGCAGGATATTTATGTTCATCATCAAAAAGTTTAACAAGAATTTTATCAACACCTTCAATTACATGATTGTTGGTAAGAATATATCCTTTTGGGTCAACTATAAAACCAGAACCTAAACCTTCCTGTTTCTTTTTAAAAGTTTTTGGTTGTCTTCTTTTTGGTCTTCCAAAAAACTGATCAAATGGAGAATTGAAAAAATCTTCAAGGTCTCCAAATGGGTCCCAGTACCTGTATGTTATTGTTTTTTCAGTTGTAATTTGAACTACACTTGGTTTTACGACTTTTGCGACATGAACAAAATCATTCTGTAAGGAAATAGCACCAGAAGAAACATCAGCATAAACTTTTTTTTCAGGTATTTCAACTTCACTTTTGAAATTTTTAATCCCTGAAATAACAATTACTGATAAGAACAGTCCTGCAGCTAAACCAAATATAAAACTCTTTCTTTTCATTCTTCTCCTCCTTCTTTCATAAATAAATTTCACGGTGTGTTTATTTTTTAGATGCAAAAAATTTTAAAAAGTATACTTTTT
>JAGGVW010000271.1 GCA_021157805.1 bacterium | reverse complement strand
ATATTTTTTATCTCCTGCAACCCAGCAACTTCCAAGCCCATATGCTTTCGCAGCAAGTAAAATATATGTGGTTGCTGCTGAACCATCTTCAAGATAGTATTTTGTATCTTTACAGAAAACAGCAATACATAAAGGTGCATCAGCAATAAATTTTCCATAATCAGTTATATCGGCTATTTTCTTTCTCATTTCTTCCTCAGTGATTACAATAAATTCCCATGGTTGAATATTCATCGCACTTGGAGCAAATCTGGCACAGTCAATTATACCTTCAATAATATCTTCTGGAACTTCTTTTTTTTGATATTTTCTTATACTTCTTCTTTCCTTCAAGAGTTTTATTACTTCTTCCATATCCCCTCCCCTTTTTAATCTGGAAAATTAAGTTCTGTCTGTTATTTATATTTCTCATTTTAAAATTCTATCCCCTTTCTTGCACCAATTTCTGGATATGGATGTTTTATATTTTTCATTTCTGTTATAAGTTGAACTTTTCTCTTTAACTTTTCAGTTAATTTATACATCCCTGTTAAAACAAGTTCAACATAATCTGGTTTTTTTTCAATAAAATTTAATAAATCATCTTCTTTTAAAAATCCATCTCTTAAAGCAATTAAAATTTCATCAAGTATGACAACATTAAACTTCTCTTTCTTTATCTTTTCAATAATTTCTTCTAAAACTTTACTAAAATTTTTTTTATAATTTTCAATATTTTGTTTACTGAATTTCTGAAAAGCAGGATGTTTCTGAAAATATGAATAAAATTTTATATTATCAATTCTCTGAAAAATCTTTATTTCACCTGATACAGGTGATTTGAAAAACTGGAAAAAACCAACTTTTAAACCCTGACCTGCACTTCTTATACATAGACCAACAGAAGCAGTCGTTTTCCCTTTTCCATCTCCTGTATAAACCTGAATAATTCCTTTTCTCACTTTTTAATAAGTCACCACCTCGCCTGTTTCAGCTGATTTATAAATCCCTTCTATTATTTTGACAACAGCAACTATTTCTTCTTTCTTTGTAATTGGTTCTTTATTCTCTTTTATACATTCAACAAAATGTTTTACTTCTTCAAAATAACCATCAAGTTCTGGAACTTTTGGAGTTATATCAACAACAACTCCATCAATTTCAGAATAAATTCTTACAGGATTTTCTTTATTTTCAGGGTCAGGAAATTGTGCACCTGCTTTTGTTCCAAATAAACTTCCTTTAAGACCTGTATCAGAATTTCCTGCCCAACTTGCCTCAACAAATAAAACTGCTCCATTTGAAAACTTAACAAACCCAGAAGCAAGGTCCTCAACTTCCATCTTTCCAGTTGATTTATCTCCTTTTCTTGTTTCAGGAGGAGGCCATCCACCATCTACTGCCTTTTCTTTAAATTTTTCAAAAGTTGCTCCAATAACCATTTTAGGGTCTGTTAATCCTGCAAGGTATAAAACCATATCAATCATATGGACTCCAACATCCATCATAGGACCACCACCAGCAAGTTTCTTACTGGTAAACCAGGTTCCAAGCCCAGGTATCCCTCTTCTTCTCAAATAACTTGCTTTAACATAGTAAATTTCACCAAATTCACCATTATCAATCATTTTTTTCAGAACTACTGTCTCTCCAATAAATCTTCTTGGAAAAGCCCCCATAAAAATTTTCCCTGTTTTTTCAACTGTTTTAAAAATCTCCTCTGCTTCACCAACAGTTAGACATAATGGTTTTTCACATAAAACATGTTTTCCACTTTCCATTGCCTTTATTGACTGAACAGCATGGAAAGAATTTGGAGAACAAATTACAACAGCATCAATATCCTCTTCAATCATCTTCTCCCAGTCAGTAAATGTTTTTGGAATACCAAATTTTTCAGAAACATACTTTAACTTTTCTTCATTTATATCAGAAATTGCAACAACTTCTGTATCTTCAAGTTTTTGAAAATTCGGAATGTGAGCAACCTGAGAAATTCCACCAGCACCAATTATCCCAATTTTTAATTTTCCCATTTTATCTCCTCCATTCATCTGCTAAAAATTTATTTAAAGTTCTACTTTTTCAACCTTACCTGTCTCTATTGATTTATTTGCAGCAAATGTAAAAACAAGGGTTTTTACAGCATCTTCATATGTTGATTTTATACTTGAAGAATTTTTAGTTTTAACTGCATCAATGAAAGTTCTATCTTCTTTTGGTATTATCTTCAGAGAATCTTCATATATTTCTTCAATTTTATTCCCATAGTTTATCACTACTTTTTCTCTTTCAGTATATTCAACAAATTTATCACTGAAATAAAAATCAATTCCGACTTTACCACCTGCAATTTTCACAAAACAACCAGAAAAAATTGTTCCCACAACTCCATTATCAAAATAAATATCAACAGCAGAAGCATCCTCAACATTATAATTTTCCACATCCTTCATAAGTCCTTTTCTTTTAACTGCAAAAACCTCAACTGGCTCTCCAATAAGATATCTTGTCATATCATAAATATGTGTTGTTTGTTCAACAATCTGTCCACCTGACATCTCTTTTCTTCTCCACCAGTAAATACCAGGCATCCCTCCAACCCACCATCCAGCAAATATACCAAGATTACCTTCTTTGAAAAATGGTTTTATATAAGCAATAATATCCTGATACCTGTCCTGATATCCAGTAGATGTTATCAGATTTTTTTCCTTTACTTTTTCAGAAATTTCTTTTGCTTTATTGAGGTCAAGATGTATTGGTTTTTCAACAAAAAATGGAATATTTTTTTCTATACAGAACTCTTCCTGTTCCTCATGAGCAAATGGAGGAACACAAATATAACAGGCATCAATTTCTACTTCATCAAGCATCTTTTTATAATCAGTATAAACATTCCCTCCAAATTGTTCTGCCCTCTGTTTTGCTTTCTCTTCAACAACATCACAAAAAGATACAAATTCAACATCTTCCATTTTTGAAAGAGAATCTATATGCACTCCTGCTATACCTCCACAGCCAATAAAAGCAACTTTTACTTTCATTTTTTCTCCTTTTTATATACTTTCAACTATATTTTTTAAATACTGATAACTCTTTTTCAAATTTTCTTCTTTTGGCTCAGGAACTCCACATTCAAGAACCATAAATTTATCAAAACCAATTTTTTTCAATGCTTTAAAGTTTTTTTTAAAATCAGTATGACCCATCCCTGGAAGAACTCTGTTACTATCAGCAAGATGAACATGGGCAATAAATTTCCCTGCTTTCTTTATTGATTTTGGAATATCTATCTCTTCAATATTCATATGGAAAAAGTCAGCCATAACCTTCAGGTATTCACTTTTTATTTTCTTACAAAACTCAACTCCCTGTTCAAGTCGATTTATAAAATGTGTTTCATATCTGTTAAGTGGTTCAAGTAAAAGAGCACACTTTTCTTTTTCTGCTTTTTCAACTATTTCTGGAAGTTGTGAAAGTAAAAGTTCTTTCTCCAGTTCAAAAGCACTTTTAAAAGGTGAAAGGTCTGAAATTTTAGGAGGTCCAAAAACAGGAACAAGTATCAACCCCACAACTCCCATATAATTCCCATATTCAAGAAGTTTTTTTACATCTTCTCTTGCCTGTTTTCTTTCCTCTGGTGAAGGGTCCAAAAGAAACTTTGTATATCCGGCGCAAATTGAAGAAATTTTAATTCCTGTCGCTTCTGATAATTTTTTATACTCCTCAACAACTTTTTCATCATTTATAAAATCCCTTCCATACACTTCAATTCCTTCAAATCCAATCTCTTTTGCTTTATAAAACTTTTCTTCAATCGTATTTCCTGGCAAAAGTCCTAATTGAGTTCCTATTTTCATTTTTCCATCCTCCTTTTTTAACATTTATTTATATACCATCCTATTTAAAAGTCAAATTTTTTTACTCAAACATTATATATTTTTCCAGTTTATTGTAAAATAAATTTCAAAATGAGAATAGGTGCTCATATCTGGATAGGGAAAGGACTTGAAGAAACAGTTAAAATAATTGATTATCTGGAATGTGATTGTTTCCAGATTTTTTTGCACAACCCAAGAAGTTGGGAGAGAAAAAAAAGAAATAAAAAAGAAGTTGTAAAATTTAAAAAAGAAATAAAAAAAAGAAAAATATTTCCTTTTGTTATTCATATGCCTTATCTTTTAAACCTTTCTTCCAGTGATAAAAAAATATTTCAAAAGTCTGTTAATCTCTTTGAAAGAGAAATTGAAGAAGCAGAGGAATATTCCGCTGATTATTATGTAATACATCCTGGAAGCAACCCTGATAGAAAAAAAGGTCTTGAAAACCTCTGTGGTATTCTTAAAAATTTCAAAAGCAGAAAAATAAAAATACTTGTGGAAAATACATCAGGTTCTGGAAACCATCTATGTGGAAATCTGGATGAATTCAAATATATTCTCGAAAGAACTGAAAAAACTGGCTTTTGTTTTGATACTGCTCATGCTTTTCAATATGGATATAAACTGAATTCTGAAAATGGATTTAATGAAATAGTTGAAAAAATTGAAAAAAATTCTCTCCTGCGTTATATTTTATTAATACACGCAAATGATTCACTTACAAAACAGGGCTCTAAAATTGACAGACATCAACATATTGGGAAAGGATATACT
>JAGGVW010000242.1 GCA_021157805.1 bacterium | reverse complement strand
TTTCTGAATAAGGTCAACAACAGGATGTCCAAGATACTTAAAAGGGATTTTTTCTCTCTCATATATTTCTTTTTCAAATGGAAATATTGGAATAACAAGGTCTATATTTCTCTTTATTTTTTTTACTCTTTTATAATTGTGAGCCCAAACTTTTGGAGGTATGTAATAAACCTTTAAAAATTTTTTTCCAAGTGTTTCTGCAACTTTTAAATTAAAACCTGGATTGTCAACAAAAATAATTATATCTGGTTTAGTATTATTTATCTCAGAAACCACTTTTTTAAAAAATTTCAGATATTCAGGTAATTTGAAGATAATAGATGAATACCCCATATAACCTGTCGGCATACCTTCAATAATTTGCACTCCTTCTTTTCTCATCTTTTCCCCACCTGTGCCAGAAATTTCTATTTGGGGAGATAATTGTTTTAAGTTTTTTACAAGGAGTGCTCCATAATTATCACCAGAAATTTCACCGGCAAGAATGGATATTTTCATTTTTAAAAAGGAAGAGTAAAACCAAAAAGATAAATATTTGAATTAAGTCCAGAATTTGGATGTTTTATTCCTGCATTTGAAATATGTCTGAATCTATATTCAACAAAAAAAACTGCTTTTTTTACCATAAATTTTATTCCAGCACATATTTGGTCAACAAAATTTACATCTGTTGATTGTTCATAATTATCTTGAGAAATATAAATAATTCCACTTCCTCCCTTTATATATGATGAAACTTTTTTCTTTTTGAAAAGATTGTATTTGAAAAAAAATGCAATTCCTACTTCAAAATTATCCTCTGGATTAAAAACATATGAAGTAAATGGTTCAAGTTGAAAGTCCCACATACTTGAAACAGGATAGGAAAAATCAACAGAAACTATTGAAAATTTATAATCTGGCTGCCTATCTAAATGTCCTTTTCCATATCCTGAAAAACAATCAATTGAAGATGGCTTCCTTATATCAAAAGAAAAAACATTGCTTATGAAGAATACCAGAAATAATAAACTATAAAATTTTCCAATTTTTTCTCTCATTTTTTCTATTATATCACATTTAAAAAATTTTAGGGTCCTTCGTATTTAAGTTGCATTTTAAGTATTTAATCTTGGATTTAAAAGTCCACAATGGTGATGAATTTTTGATCTGATGAAATTTACTCCACATTAAATACGAATAAACCATTGTTTTTCGTTCTTGACAAGTCAACTTCGCCACTTTATTTGGAATCCCTTTTGTGACGCGGAATTTGGCTTTTTGAACTGTTCACTGCATCTTAATTTTACCCTATTTCCTCTATCTTTTTAAAACACCATTTCTCATTTCTAATATAATTCAGATAGAGTACCAGAATTTGACAGTTAGGGCAAGTCCTAATTCCTTTAGAGTAGTTAATACAATCACAAATAGGAAGTTATATTATATAAAGTTATATTGATTTTAAAATTTGTAAGTTCGGCTATATAGAGGTCTTTGAGAAATGGCGAAATGTTGACAGTTTTGATATAAAAGGTTATAATCATAAATGAAAATGGTTTTCAATTTCAAAAGGAGGTGGTAAAAATGCCAAGAGGAAGAAATATATGGGGTCCTGGATGGTGGAAATGGGGTTATCTGTATGGTGGTTTCCCTTATGCTTTCTGGGGCTGGAGAGGTAATCCATTTCCTTTTTGCAGATGGTTTCCCTGGATGCCAAGATGGTGGTGGACTGGAATTTATGGACCAATAACACCTTTTTATAATCCTTATTACAATTATTATCAGATTCAGAAATAAAAGGAGGTGGTAAAAATGCCATTTGGAATGGGACCTTTTGGCTGGTTTTTAGCACCATATTTTTATCCATATTTAAGATACTGGTGGGGAACTTTTCCATACTGGAATTTTTACCAACCTTATGGAATTGATGAGTTAACATATTTAAAACAAATGAGGCAGGATTTAGAAGAACAATTAAAATATATAAACGAAAGAATTGCAGAACTTGAGAAAAAATGATAATTTAATTCAAAAAGGAGGTGGTAGAAATGGCAGGATATAGACATAGATATATGTATTATCTAACAGGTCTTCCAGGATGGATGAGATTTGGTTTTTCTCCTGGATGGGGAACTTTACCACCAGGAGCACAGTATTTGATGACTGGAACCTGGCCAACATGGCAGGCAAACTGGGCATGGCAGAATATGCCACAGACAGGTTATTTTGACCCCTATGGAATTTACCAAATAACCCCTGAACAGGAATTACAGATTTTAAAGTCGCAGGCAGAATCATTAAAGTCCCAACTACAGCAAATTGAAGCAAGAATAAGTGAAATTGAAAAAAATGAGAAATAGGAGGTATTATGAAAGTATGTATTACTTCAACTGGTGATAATTTAGAAGCACAGGTTGACCCAAGATTTGGCAGATGTCCTTATTTTATTATTTACGAGACAGATACAGATGAGTTTAAGGCATTTGAAAATTCAAGTGTGACAGCAATTTCAGGAGCAGGAATCCAGGCAGCCCAGTTTGTTGTTAATAAAGGTGCAGAAGTTGTTATAACAGGCAATGTTGGTCCCAATTCTTTTGGTGTTTTTAATGCTGCAGGGGTGAAAATAATAACAGGTGTTGCAGGTATGAGAGTAAAAGATGCAGTTGAGAAGTTTAAGAAAGGGGAATTGAAAGGTTTTGCAGCCAATCCTACAGTTCCAGGACATTATGGAACAGGAATGGGTATGGGAATGGGTAGAGGTATGGGAATGGGTAGAGGTATGATGGGATATGGACCACAATTTCCTCCTCAACCTCCTGTTTCCCCTCAAGGTCCGATAAATAAAGAAGAAGAGTTAAAGTTTTTGAAAAGCCAACTTGAAGAAATGAAGAAAAATATTGAAATAATAACCAAAAGGATTGAACAGTTAACTAAAGAAAAAGATGAAAAATGAGATAGTTGCTGTTGCCTGTGATGGTGAAAATGTTTCTCTTCATTTTGGAAGATGTGAAGGTTATATTTTTTTCAAAATTGAAAATGGTGAAATTACAGAAGAAAAATTTGTTCAAAACCCTGGACATCAACCAGGGTTTTTACCTGAATTTTTAAAAGAAAATGGTGTAAACACTTTAATCGCAGGCGGAGCAGGTCCAAAAGCAGTTCAACTTCTTGAAAATTATGGTGTAAAATGTATTCTTGGAATTAGCGGGAATGTAAATACTGTTATTGACCAGTATTTAAAAGGCGAATTAAAACCTGGGGAAAGTTCCTGCAATCACAATTAATTTCATTATTTAACATATCTCTTGACACAAATAAAGAAAAAGGTATAACTATAAATGAAAATGATTTTCAATTTCAAGAGGAGGTGGTAAAAATGCCATTTGGAGATGGAACAGGACCAATGGGATTGGGACCTATGACAGGTAGAGGAATGGGATATTGTGCTGGATTTCCTGCTCCTGGATTTATGAACCCTTATTTTGGAAGAGGTTTTTGGGGTCGTGGATTTGGAATGGGAAGAGGTTTTGGAAGAATGTATTGGATGGGATTTAATCCATATTATTTAAACTATTATGGATATCCTTCTTACACATCTCCCCCTCAAATTTACCCTCCTTATCCACAGGGAGCGGGATTTTCACCAGAAGAAGAGAAAGAATATTTAAAACAACAGGCAGAGATGTTAAAGAGACAACTACAGGATATTCAAAGTCGCCTTGACAATCTTGAAAAAGAAGGGTAAAAATTTTGAAAGGGAGTTTTTAAAATGCCATTTGGAGATGGAACAGGACCGAGAGGGCAAGGCGGAGGAAGAGGAAGAATGGGAGGCAGAGGACTTGGACCGGGTGGTTATTGCATTTGCCCGAAATGTGGAACAAGAGTTCCTCATAAACCAGGTTCTCCCTGTTATTCAGT
Organism: bacterium; assembly: GCA_021157805.1. The sequence goes on along the minus strand of JAGGVW010000242.1, from coordinate 13,764 downwards.
TAGTTGCCCTAAATGTGGAACAAAAATGGTTAGAAAATAAATTTGCTGGAAATAGAAAATTTTTTTATAATTAAATTTGAGAAAAAAATCACAAAGTTTTCTATATAAAAAAGGAGAAAGTAATGAAAAAAGATGTAATAGTTGTAGGTGGAGGGCCAGCAGGAATTGTCGCATCTTTAACAGCAAAAAAATATTACCCTGAAAAAGAAATACTCCTTATAAGAAAAGTCAAAAACTCTGTTATCCCTTGCGGGATTCCATATATGGTAGCAAGTTTGAAAAATCCAGAAGATAATAAACTTGGTTATGCACCTCTGGAAAAAAATAGAATTGAGACAATGGTTGATGAAGTAATTGAAATTGATAGAAAAAATAAAAAAATTAAAACAAAAAATGAAGGAGAAATTGAATATGAAAAATTAATTCTTGCAACTGGAGCAATTCCCATTCTTCCCCCAATTGAAGGAATAGAGAAAAAAGGGATTTTTCCGATTATAAAAGACCTTGATTATTTGAAATTGATGATAGAAGAAATTAGAAAAAGTAAAAATATTCTTGTTGTTGGGGGAGGATTTATTGGAGTTGAATTTGCAGACGAAATTTCAAATTTAGAAAATAAAAATGTTTTTCTCGTTGAGATTTTACCAGAACTTATTTCAAATTCTTTTGACCATGAATTTAGTCAAATGGCTAAAGAAAAACTGGAAAATAAAGGAGTGAATGTTTTAACAGGAGTTAAAGTTGAAAAATTTATAGGTGATGAAAAAATAGAAAAAGTAAAATTGTCAAATGGAGAAGAAATTGCTGTTGATGCAGTTATTCTGGGTATTGGAGCAAAACCAAATACAGAAATTGCTGAAAAATGTGGAATTGAAATAAACAGTGGAAAAGGAATAGTGGTTGATGAATATATGAGAACGAACGACCCTGATATTTTTGCTGTTGGAGATTGTGCTGAAAAAAAGGATTTTTATACAAGAAGAACAATACCTGTTATGCTTGCTTCAACTGCAACAGCAGAAGCAAGAGTTGCAGGAGCAAATCTTTTTAGTTTAAAAGTTGTAAGAGAAAATAAAGGAACAATTGCAATTTATTCAACTTATGTAAGTGGTTTTGTTCTTGGTTCTGCTGGTCTTACTGAAAAAGTGGCAAAAAAGGAAGGGTTTGAAATTGTTGTTGGGCAAACAGATGGTTTTGATAAGCATCCATCAACAATGCCTGGAACAAATAAAGTAAAAGTGAAACTTATATTTTCAAAGCATTCAGGAATAATTCTTGGTGGGCAGGTTGCAGGAGGTATAAGTTGTGGGGAAATGATAAATACTATTGGTGTTGCAATACAGAAAAGAGTAAATATAAGTGAACTTGAAACATTACAGATGGCAACTCATCCTTATTTAACATCTGCCCCAACTATTTATCCAATTGTTCTTTCTGCTTTAGATGCGATTGGTAAATTGAAAAGTTAATTTTTAAAAGAAGAGAATAGTTATGGAAAGTAAGAAATATTCTATGGTAAAAGATAGGATTAAAAATTTTCTTTATTTATTTGTTTTCCTTATAATTGTCTGGTTTCTTCTCACCTCAAGTTTTAATTCTCAGATGGTATTTGCAGGGATTTTAGTTAGTTTAGTTATTTCTTTTTTCATAAGTGAGGAATATATCGCAATTGGACTTCCACCAGTAAGTTTAAAAAGAATTTTCTATTTTATTCTGTATATTTTTGTGCTTTTTAAGGAAATAATAAAGGCAAATTTAGATGTTGCTTATAGAGTTGTTCATCCAGGAATGCCGATAAAACCCGGAATTGTAGTTATAAAAACAAATTTAAAGAAGAATATAGCAAAACTGATTCTTGCAAATTCAATTACATTAACTCCAGGAACATTTACTCTTGATATAGTAGGAGATAAATTACTCATTCACTGGATATATGTCAGAAATGAAAGTGTTGAGGAAGCCACAAAAATAATTGGAGAAAGATTTGAGAAAATTTTAAGAAAAATATTTGATTGAGGGAAAAAGGTGAAACAGAATGGAACAAAAATAAAATGAAGATAGGATTTTTTGAAGTAAAAAATTGGGAGAAAGGATTTTTAAAAAAGAGGATGAAGAATGTTTCCGTTGAGTTTTATCCTTTTGCGTTGGAGGAAAGCAGTTTGAAGGTAGCTAAAAATTTTGATATTGTATCAGTATTTATTTATTCCAGGATAAATAAAAAAGTAATTTCTTCTCTTCCTTCTTTAAAATTAATTGCTACTCGTTCTACTGGCTTTGACCATATTGATTTGAAGGAGGCAAAAAAAAGAAAGATTTTAGTTTGTAATGTTCCTTTTTATGGAGAAAATACGGTTGCGGAGCATACATTTGCTTTAATTTTATCTTTATCCCGAAATGTGCATAAGTCATATTTAAGAACAATTAGAGGTGATTTTTCTATTGAAGGATTAAAAGGTTTCGATCTGAAAAATAAAGTTTTGGGGGTTATTGGGGCAGGACATATCGGATTACATGTAATAAGAATTGCTAAAGGATTTGGGATGGAGGTTTTGGCTTTTGATACTCATCAGGATAAATTTTTAGCAGAAGTTTTGGGATTTAAATATGTAAGTTTAGATAATCTTTTAAGAAATTCTCATATCATTACTCTTCATGTTCCTTATAACAAATCTACACATCACCTGATTAACCGGGAGAATATAAATTTGATTAAGAAAGGAGCAATTCTTATAAATACCTCAAGAGGAGGGGTTGTGGATAGTGAAGCTTTAATTGAAGCATTAGATAAAAAAATTTTATCTGGTGTGGGTTTAGATGTTTTAGAGGGAGAAGAATTAATTAAAGAAGAAAAACAACTCCTTTATGATAAGGGAAAATTAGAGGTATTGGCTAATCTTGTAAAGGGGCATATTCTTTTAAGTAGAGATAATGTCGTTTTTACTCCTCATATAGGTTTTTATAGTCAGGAGGCATTGGAGAGAATTTTAGAAACTACAATAAGTAATATTTTCAGGTTTTTAGAAGGCAGGCCTCAAAATGTGGTCAATGAATAAATATGAAAAAATAAGTGAAGTTTTAAAAGCATTGTCTCATCCAGTCCGTTTGCAGATTATTGAAGGACTTATTAAGAATGAGTGTAATGTTTCTGGAATTCAGAAAATTTTAAAATTGCCTCAATCTACAGTTTCTCAACACTTAAGGATTCTGAAAAATGCTGGGATAATTAAAGGAAGAAGAGATGGAACACAGGTTTGTTATAAAGTGATAAGTAAAATAGCAAGAGAAATAATCGGGATGATAAGTTGAAAAATTTTTTTTGAATGATATATTATATTATCTATATATAGAGATTTTAAAATGGTAAAATTAATTTTTCTTACGGTTATAAGTGGAGGAGTTTTCCTCTGTTTTTTAAGAATGCTTAAAGGTCCTACTCCTTCTGATAGAGCAGTTGCACTGGATACTCTTTCAACAGTTACAACTGCTCTACTTGTTCTATTGGGGTACATATTTGGAAGGAAAGTCTATTTAGATGTTTCTTTAGTTTATGCTGTTTTAACTTTTGTTGGTTCAGTTGCCATAGCAAGATTTCTTGAGAAAGGAGTGTAAATGTATTTTATAGGAATAATTATTACTGGGATTGGAGTAATATTTCTTTTCCTGGGAAGTTTAGGAATATGGAGATTACCTGATGTTTATAATAGATTGCAGGCAGGGACTAAATGCACAACACTTGGGTCTTTTTTCACAATAGTTGGGGTGGGAATAATGGAACCAGAATGGTTTTGGAAAACATTGATTATTTCTATTTTTATTCTTTTAACAAATCCTATATCAAATCACGCTTTAGGAAGAGCATCAAGAAAAATTGGTGTTAAGTTATATGATGGAAGTGTGGTAGATAAAAGTAAAGAGTTTGATGATTACAGGGAGAATTTATGATTTTTGTTATTACTTTTTTAGTTTTTATTATGCTTGCTTCAGCGATTTTTGCCTGTATTTCTATTGATTTATTAAATGCAGTGATTGCTTCAGGTCTTGTTAGTTTAATAACTGCAATACTTTTTTATACTTTACAGGCACCGGATGTTGCTATGGCAGAAGCATCAATTGGAGCAGCACTGGTTACAGCAATTTTTGTTATTACAATAAGAAGAACGGAGAGGAAAGAATGAGAAAAATAATTGCTATTATATTGCTTTTTATTTTATTTTTTGCTGTTCTTTCTTCCATTTCAAAAATTCCTTTTGGGATTTCTAAAACAAAAGTCGGGAAATATTATATTAATAATGGTATAGAACAAACAGGGGCTGTGAATATAGTAACTTCAGTCGTTTTAAATTACAGAGGTATGGATACTCTTGGTGAAGTTACTGTGCTTTTTATAGGTGCTATTGGCTTGATGGCTATTCTATCAACAATTACAAGAAAAACAGAAAAAAAATTTACTCCTTCAAGTTCCATTCTTTCAACTGGTTGTAAGTTCTTATTTCCCTTTATTTTACTTTTTGGTTCTTATATATTCTTAAATGGGCATTTAAGTCCTGGAGGTGGATTTCAGGGAGGGGCTATAATTTCTTCTGCTTTTTTGTTGAAATACCTGGGTTGTTATGAAAAAAGGATTAACGAAAAAAAATTTAAGGTAACAGAATCTCTTGGTGGACTGGTATTTATATTTATAGGAATTTTCGGATTGATTGCAGGAGGATATTTTCTTTTCAATTTTTTACCAAAAGGGAAAGCAGGAACTCTTTTAAGCGGAGGTATTATTCCCATAATATATATCGCAATTGGCTTTAAAGTTGGAGCAGAAATTTCTGGAATAATTGATAATTTAATGGAGGAAAGTTGATGGATTTTTTATTTAACAACATTTATTATATTGGTTCTTTCGGTTTAATATTCATCGGGCTTTTTATTTTAATGACTAAACATAACCTTATTAAAATGATAATAGGGCTTAATATTATGGATACTGGAATTAACCTTTTATTTATAACAATTGGATATGTAAGAAAAGCAACAGCACCAATTTTTTCAAGACCAGACCTCAATCCTCAAAATATGGTTGACCCTGTTGTTCAGGCACTTATTCTTACAGCAATTGTTATTGGATTGGCAGTTTTAGCAATGGCTCTTTCTTTAAGTATAAGAATTTATCAGTTTTATGATACATTAGACATAAGAAAGATAAAGGAGCAGAAATGGTAAATCCAGTATTTTTAATTATTGTTCCTTTAGGATTTGCCTTCTCTATTCCACTGTTCTCGCTTATTCCAAGAAAGATAGTTAAATTTATTCCTCCTTTATCCATGCTTTTTAACTTTATTGTCTCAATTGTTTTAATGCCAGTAGTTCTTAATAAACCAATAGTTATTTCCTTAGGTGGATTCCCTCCTCCTTTTTGTATAAGTTTGTTTGTTGGTCCAGTAGGGATTTTATTTTCTGCCTTAATTGCCCTGGTAGGTTTTCTTGTTTCAATATATGGAATTAATTATATAAAAGATGGGGATAGATACCATATACTTTATCTTTTACTTCTTACAGGAGCGACTGGTGTTGTTCTTACTGGAGATATATTTAACCTTTTTGTTTTTTATGAAATTTTATGTATCTCTTCTTATGCCCTTGTATCTTATTTAGGAGAAAAACCAGCAGTGGAATCATCTGTTAAATATTTAATTCAGGGTTCTATAGGTTCCTCTTTTGTCTTAATAGGAATTGCTTTTCTTTATGGGAAATTCGGAACATTGAATATGGCTGATATTGCTAAAAATATTAACTCAGTATCCCAGATGTATTTATTTTTACCTCTAATTCTTTTCATCACTGGATTTGGAATAGAAGCAGCCATATTTCCATTGAATGCCTGGCTTCCAGATGCACATTCTTCTGCACCTTCAACAATAAGTGCAATATTATCTGGTATTGCAATAAAAATAGGGATTTATGGAATTGCAAGGATTATCTTTACTATTTTTGGAATATCCAGCATTTTATATTTTCTTCTTTTTTTAGGACTTCTTACTCTTTTAATTGGAGAGTTATCAGCATTCAGCCAGAAAAATATAAAAAGAATGCTTGCTTACTCAAGCATTGGACAGATGGGATTAATTTTATTTGCAATCAGTTTAGCAACATTACATAGTATAGAAGGGGGTCTTTTTCAAATTATAACTCATGCTTTTTCCAAATCACTCCTTTTTCTTACAGCAGGTTATATGATTTACAAAACAGGGACAACGGAAATATCATCTCTTGAAGGAATGGGGAGGGAAATGCCTCTAACTTCTTTAGGATTTACCATAGGTGCATTTTCTCTTATTGGGCTTCCTCCTTTTATGGGCTTTGGAAGCAAATTTCTTATAATTTCTTCTATTTTAGAAAAAGGTGGAGCATTATTTGTATTATTTGCAGGGATTGTTCTTCTTGGAACAGTTATTGAAGGAACTTATTTCTTTAAAATAATTCAGGTGCTTTACTTTAAGAAAGGAAAGAGTGAAGAAAGTGTAAAATTGCAGAAAGTTCCTGTCTCTGCATTAATTCCAATGTTTATACTTGTTATTTTGATAATTACAATAGGGATTTATCCAGGGATAGTATCAGGAATTTTAAAAGGTGCATCAGGTGAACTTTTGAACAAAGTTCAATATATTAATAATGCTCTGGGGAGATAAAATGAATCTGGAAATTTTAATGATAACTGCTTTTGGTGGAAGTTTTCTCACTTACCTTTGTGGTAAGGTTTCTTCTAAAATAAGGGACTTTTTTGCTGTTTTTATTTCTCTGGTTTTAGTAGGATTTATTTCCTGTTTTTATGGCAAATCTCAAACTATTCATTATTTTAATTTCTTCAATCTTCCTCTTATCTTAACAATAAATAAACTTTCCTGGCTTTTTGCAATAGCAGTTGAGGTTATTACAACACTTTCAGTAATCTTTTCCTTAAGTTATATGAAAAACAAAGAAAAACTGGATTTCTATTATTTTATTATGCTTGTTGTAAATGCTTCAATGTTAGGAATTGTTTTATCAGGTGATTTTCTTTCTTTTTATATTTTCTGGGAAATTATGAGTTGGAGTGCTTTCCTTCTTATAAGTTATAACAGAGGACCTGCTTTAAAAGCAGGTATGAAATATATTGTTATGTCTATTATTGGTTCAATCTGTATGCTTGTTGGAATGATATCTATTTATACAAGTTATGGCACACTGAATATATCTCAAATTTCTTCTCAAATTCCTTCTGCTTCTTCTAATTATATCTTACTTATATCAATTCTTTTCCTTATCGCTTTCGGAATAAAAAATGCTATATGGCCTTTCCATACCTGGCTTCCTCCTGCTCATTCAGAAGCACCAAGTCCATTTTCTGCTGTTCTTTCTGGAATATTGATAAAGATGGGGAGTTATGGTTTTCTACTTATCTTATATATAATAGCAGGATTAAATCTTTTCTTGGAATTGTTTATAGCCCACTGGGTTCTATGCTGGCTGGGAGCTATTACTCTGGTAATCTCTACATTTATTGCTTTACTTCAAAATGATGCTAAGAAACTTTTGGCCTGGCATTCCATTGGCCAGGTAGGTTATATAATCCTTGGAATTACTTTTGGGACGAATTTAGGATTTGCTGGTGGAGTATTTCATATTTTTAATCATGCTACATTTAAATCTTTACTTTTCTTAACTGTGGGGGCAATAGAGTACAGAACAAGAGGTGTGAGAGATTTAAATTCTCTGGGTGGACTTATAAAGAAGATGCCTATTACTTTTTTTGGAGCGTTAGTGGGAGCCTGTGGGTTAATTGGTATTCCTTTAACTAATGGATTTGTTTCAAAGTGGTTAATTTACAAAACATTAATTCTGAAAGGGCACCCCTTTTTAGCATTTGCTGCATTAATAGGAACCTGGGGAACTATTCTTTCTCTCTACAAGTTTATTCATAACATTTTCTTAGGACAACTTCCTGAAAAATATAAAGATGTCAAAGAAGTTCCTTTTAGTATGCAATTTCCAATAATTATACTTAGTTTAATTATCATTCTCTTCGGTATTCTTCCAGGTATTCCTTTAAAGGTTATAAATTCAATCGCTGTCTCACTAGGATTTCCCTCATTGGATGTAAGCATCTGGGGAATTGCCTCTGAAAAAGGTGCTTTAAATATGATTAACATTTTCGCAACAGTTTTGATTGCTTTGGTATTCATCAGACTCATTTTCCAGATGGGAGAAAAGAGAACAAGAATTTCTCAGGATAACAATTACGCTGCTGGTTCATATATTCCAGTAGATAAATATAATTATACGGTTGAGTTTTATCAACCTTTATTCAGGATGATTAAACCGTATTTCAGAGATTTTGTAGATGAATTTTATTCACAGATTGTGAAAGCAGGAAGAACTTTAAGCGATAGAACAAGGAAAATATATTGTGGAGATTTAGGGTATTATGTAACTTACATCGTTTTATTCCTTGTAATTTTAATTGCTATTAAACTGTGGGGGAAAGTATGGTGATAAAAATAATAGAATTTATCTTTTCTCCATTCCTTGCTTTTATTATTGGGGTGTTTTTCCTTGGTTTATTTAGAAAAATTGTTGCCAGAATCCATCAAAGATACGGTCCTCCCATAATTCAACCACTTTTAGATGTGATAAAACTTTTCCATCAGAAAGGTTTTTCACATGGGGCTCTTTTTGACCTGGGATTAATTCTTTCTTTGGCAGGTTCAATTGTTGTAATTTTATTCATCCCTTTTGGAGGAATTTGTCCATTGAAAAGTTCAGGAGGGTTATTGGTAATACTTTATATAATGTTGTTTTTACCTTTAGGAATTGCTCTTTCTGGAGGAGAAGGAGCAAATCCTAATATAAGCATTGGAATATCACGGAAATTGATTTTATGTCTGGGATATGAAGTCCCGTTTCTTTTAATCCTTCTTTCTATTATGAGTTTTTACAGAACGATTTCTATTGTTGATATAGTAAATTCTCAGAAAAATTTTCACTGGACATTATTTTCTCCTCTTTTTCTATCAGGGATAGCATATTTTATGATTCTACCTGCTATGCTGGGAATGAGACCATTTGATATAGTAAGTGCACCTCAGGAAATTTCTTCAGGCCCTGCAGTTGAATACGGAGGAAAATATCTTGGACTTTTTCATATTCAACATTCTTTCAGTATATTTATAATGATTGCGCTTTTTGTTGATTTATTTTTGGGTGGAGGAGAAAACATCTTTTATTTCTTTTTGAAAATGCTTACTATCTTTTTCATTATGGTTTTAATTCATTCTGTCTTTCCAAGATTGAGATTGGAACAGGCATTAAGATATTTATGGAAGTGGCCAACTATATTTGCTTTTCTGGGAGTGATAATTTCAAAAGTAGTGAGGTGAGAGATGGATAGGAAAAACATTCTTAAATGGCTGAAAGAACCTAATAAGATGGGGCATAAATATTCTCTTTGGGCAGTTTATTTCTGCACAGGATGCGGGATAATTGAAGTGCCACCTACTATAACATCCCAATGGGATGCAGAAAGATTTGGAGTAATTCCTGTAGCAACTCCTCGCCAGGCAAATCTATTTATGATTACAGGATATGTTTCAGTAAAAACACTAAAAGCAATTATAAGAACTTATGAACAGATGCCTGAACCAAAATATACTGTTGCTTTTGGTTCCTGTCCTATAAATGGTGGGATGTACTGGGATTCTTATAACACTATAAAACATATTGATAAATATATTCCCATAGATGGATGGATTGCAGGATGTATGCCAAGACCCGAAGCAATATTTATTGGTGTGACAAAACTGTGGATGATGATAGATAAAGGGGCAGCAACCGGTTACATCCGATACAGAAAAAACTATAAATTCTATAGAAGAAACCAGGAGAAACTGTTTGGTAAACTTCCCTGGCCTCCTCTTTATCCTGTAGATGAGAAGGAGAATAAAAATGGATGAAGAATTAAAAAGGAAAATTGAAAAAATTTATAAGGATACTGAAGTTGAATTTCCTGAAAGAAATAGAATGGTTGTAAAAACAAAAAAGGCAACCACTCTATCTATTTTAGAGTTTTTAAAGAGAGAAGGATTCAGACAACTTAAAGCAATTTCCTGTGTTGATTGGATAAAGAAAGGTGAGTTTGAACTTATATATCATCTTGCTCCCCTTAATAGTCCTCTTCATGTAATGGTTAAGATAAGAATTGAGAGGAAAAATGCAGAAACAGAGACCATACTTAAGATTTTTGAGAATGCTAAAGTTTATGAAAGAGAGATATATGAACTATTTGGAGTTAAATTTAAGGGGAATCCAGACCTTTCCCCTTTATTCCTTGAAAACTGGCATGACTTGCCCCCTTTTAGAAAGGACTTTGATACAAGAAAATATGTTAAAAAAACATTTGATGAAATTCCATCTGTGGAGGATAGAAATGAGAGAACTTGAACTTTACTTTGGTCCTCAGCATCCTGGAATGGTAGGGAATTTCAGCATAACTTTAAAGGTAGAAGGGGATAGAATTTTAGAAGCAATTCCCAACCCGGGCTATCTTCACAGAGGGTTTGAGAAACTTATGGAGTTAAGAAACTGGGTTCAGAACTTCCCTTTTGTGTGCAGGATAAATGTTATTGAGCCTGACTCCATGGAGGCAGTTTATGCTATGGCTGTTGAGAAGTTGGCAAATATCCAGATACCTGAAAGGGCAAAATACATAAGAACAATTGTATTGGAACTCGGAAGGTTAGCATCACATCTTTTTGGTGCCTGGGCATATGCGAATATGCTTGGATTTGATACTCCAGCACAATGGGCAATGGCGGATAGAGACCATATTCTTGATTTATTTGAGGAATTGACAGGGGGAAGGGTTTATCACATATATATTCTCCCTGGAGGGGTAAGAAGGGATTTACCTGATGGATTTGAAGAAAAAGTTATGCATTTTCTTCATGCTTTAGCCAGCAAACTTCCTGATTACAATGAGACCTTTTTTGAAAATCGCATTTTTTATGAAAGGGCAAAAGATATTGGAAAGATTAAGAAGGAAGAGGCAATAGAATGGGCAGCGACAGGTCAGGTTCTAAGAGCAACTGGTATAAAACACGATATAAGAAAAATAGAACCTTATCTTGCTTATGATAAAGTTGAGTTTGATATTCCGACAAGAGCAGATGGAGATGCCTATTCCAGAATTTTAGTTATAAGAGATGAGATGCTGGAAAGTGCGAAAATTATAATGCAATGTTTAGAAAAAATGCCAGAAGGAAAAGTTTATGAAAGAACTCCAAATCCCTTCAAATGGAAAATCCCTGAGGGTGAGACCTATGTGAGAGTAGAATCTTCAAGAGGAGAATTAGGACTTTATTTAGTAAGCAATGGAGGAAATACTCCCTATAGAGTCCATTTTAAAACTCCATCTTTTAATCATGGATTATTTATTTTACCAAAACTTTTAAAAGGAGCAAGTATTGCCGATGTGGGAAATATAATGATAAGTTTGTATGTAGTTGCACCTGAGATTGATAGATAAAGAATGGAGGAAAGGATGGGAAAGGTAAGTTTTTTAAGTCCATTTAAAGCAATAAAGTATCTTTTTCAGAAACCGAGAACATTCCTTTTCCCTTTTCAGAAAAGGGATGCATCTAAAAGATATAGAGGACTTCATCTTAATGATTGGGAAAAATGCACTGGATGTGGGAATTGTGCTGATATATGTCCTAATCAGGCAATTACTATGGTAAAAATTCCTGAAATAAAACCAGAGCCAGGCGAGAAAAATGAAAGACCACAGATTGATTATGGTAGATGTTGTTTTTGTGGACTTTGTGTTGATATATGCCCTCCTGGCTCATTGAGGTTATCCAGGGATTACCTTCATATTGACCATGCAACTGATAGTTTTGTATATCTTGCAAAGGATGAAAAGACAGATAGACAACATTTCTTCTCTGAAAACGAATATTCAATTTTCAAAGCCAGCCTTTCTCACAGAAAAGAAAAATTTGAAGGATTTGTCTCAGACTTAAATTATACATTATTTGAGCCAGAAAGAGTTCCTATGAAAGAAGTCCCTCCAGAAGAAAGGAAACTTTCTTTTATTGAGCAGGTTCTTGGTTACAGCAGAGAAGAAGCAAAGAAAGAAGCAGAAAGATGTCTTGAATGTAAGTTATGTGAAGATGCCTGTCCTGCACATTTAAAAATTTCTGATTATATAAAAGCAATATATGAAGGCAAGGAAGAGGAATCATTGAGAAAAATATTTGAAGATAACCCCATACCTTCAATCTGTGGAAGAATATGTATGGCTCATTGTGAAAAGGTCTGTTCAATTGGTATAAGAGGAGAACCATTAGCCATAAGATGGCTTAAAAGATATACTGCCGATTCCATAAAAGATTATAAAAAAGTTCTGGAACAGAAACCTGGTTCGCCAACTGGTAAAAAAGTGGCAGTTATAGGAGCAGGTCCATCCGGTCTTTCAGTTGCTTATTTCTTAAGACTTAAAGGATACAGTATAACCGTCTTTGATTCTCTTGGCGGTGGTGGAGGAATGATGAGGATAGGTCCTCCTCTCTATAGGCTTCCCATTGAAGCAATAGATAAAGATGTTAATTACATCTCCTCATTGGGAGTGGAATTCAGATTTAATACTACAGTAGGTAAAGATGTGATGTTTGAAGAAATTTTGAAGGAATACGATGCAGTTTATCTGGGCATAGGAACAACTATAAGCAGGTCTACAAAAGTCAAAAACTCTGAAAAATGCATCCCTGCCCTTCTTTTTTTAAGGGAGAATAAGATTGGTAAAGGATTTAAAGTGGGCAAAGAGGTAATTGTAATAGGAGGAGGGAATGTAGCAATGGATGTAGCAAGAGAAGCCCTGAGATGTCAAAATATGCAATATCCAGGTGAAAAGGTAGTAACCAAAACCGTCTCATTAGAGGATTGGGACATAATGCCTGCAAGCGAGGAAGAAATTGAAGATGCGAAAGCAGAAGGAATTCAGTTTAATCCTGGATGGGGGCCGAAAGAAGTTGTTTTAGATGAGAAAGGAAATATAAAAGGCCTTGTTTGTATTAAGGTGAAAAGTGTTTTTGATGAGAATGGAAGATTTGCTCCTACTTTTTATGAAGATAAAGAGATGTTCTTAGAAGGGGATATGATAATTGAAGCAATAGGTCAGGCACCTGACTTTTCATTTATTCCTGAGAATTTATTTAAAAAGTTAGAATTTACAGAAAGGAGAAAGGTAAAAGTAGATGAAAATGGAATGACTACTATCCCCAAGGTCTTTGCTGGTGGAGATATAGTAAATATAAACCTTGATGCAGTCACTGCAATTGCAGATGCAAAAGTTGCTGCTGAAGGAATCCACAAATTCCTCACTCAAACACCCTAACTTTTCACAAAATCCTTTCCCCTTAGAGTAAGGATTCCTTTAATGGTTGGTGCATAAAAGAAGGTCGGCTTTGCCGAATTTGGGCGAAGGTGCGAAACACCGTAGCTGTATGTCCGCTGTTATCGGAAGTGGCGGGCATTTCTATTCCTCCCATATTTGATATGCAGTCCATTTTAGATATTTCTTACAGACTTTGTTTACCGGACATCCTCTACAATTTGGCTCTAACTCGCCACAATATCCATCTTCAAAAAGATAAAATGCTCCACTATCAACATAAAACGGGATTTTCCTAGGAAGTATTACTTAAATTGTATCTGATTTATGATAGTATAGAGAAATAAGAA
>JAGGVW010000214.1 GCA_021157805.1 bacterium | reverse complement strand
TTTTCACATTTGATAAAATAAGCATATCTCAATCTAACTTCTCTTCCTGGTGAAAGACGATAAAATTCTGGAACAGGGCTTTCCATAAAATCATCTTTTTCAATATAAATTTCTCTTGTAAAAGGAACTTTCCTTATTCCTGCTTTTTCGTCCTCAGGGTTATTTATTGCATCAAGATATTCAATTTTATCTTCAGGGAAATTTGTTATTACAATTTTTACTGGATTTAAAACAACCATAACTCTATTGCATATCTTATTCAAATGTTCTCTAACAAAATGCTGGAGAAGTTCAATATTAACAAGTGATTCTGTCTTTGATAACCCTATTGCCTTACAGAAATTTTTTATACTCTCTGGTGTATATCCTCTTCTTCTCATTCCTGAAATTGTTGGCATTCTCGGGTCATCCCATCCGCTTACATATTTTTTCTCAACAAGTTCAGTCAATTTCCTTTTACTCAAAATTGTATATGTTAAATTTAAAGGTGCAAATTCAATCTGTCTTGGATGATGAATTGAAAGTTGTTCTAAAAACCAGTCGTATAAAGGTCTGTGGACTTCAAATTCAGTTGTGCATAAGGAGTGAGTTATCCCTTCTATTGAGTCCTCAAGGCAGTGAGCAAAATCGTATGTTGGGTAAATACACCATTTATTTCCCTGTCTGTAATGAGGCACTTTTTTTATTCGGTACATCACAGGGTCTCTCATAAGAATATTTGGGTGTTTCATATCTATTTTCGCTCTTAAAACACATTCTCCTTCTTCAAACTCACCATTTCTCATTTTCTCAAAAAGTTTTAAGTTTTCTTCAACACTTCTATTTCTATATGGGCTTTCTTTTCCCTCTTCTGTTAAAGTTCCTCTGTATTCCCTTATTTCATCTGGTTTAAGATGACAGACATATGCTTTTCCTTTTTTTATCAATTCTACTGCATACTGGTAAAATTTCTCAAAATAATCAGATGCAAAATAGAGATGAATCCCCCAGTCATATCCAAGCCATTTTACATCTCTTATTATTGATTCAACAAACTCTTCTGTTTCTTTTTCAGGGTCAGTATCATCCATTCGTAAATTACAAAGTCCCCCAAATTCTTCAGCAATTGAGAAATTTATATAAATTGCTTTTGCATGCCCAATATGAAGATATCCATTTGGTTCAGGCGGAAAACGAGTATGAACTTTCCCTCCATATTTTCCTGTTTCAATATCTCTCAAAATTATTTCTCTTATAAAATCAGTTCTTTTCTTTTCCATTTACAAAATTTTAAAAAACAGAATTTTGTCCGTAAAGGGGTTAACCCCCTTTATAATCCCTACAGGATTAATAAGAACTTGTTTCCCATTCAGGTCCACTTGTATAAACATTGTAATCACGGAAAGCAAGATTTAAGACCTTCTGATTGTGATTGTAGTAGTGCCAGAAACATCTAACAATTGGAACCTGCCCTCCATATCCATGAAGTGATTGCCAGATTTTTGCCTCTTTCCATGTTACAATTTTATCACCATTTGTATCTGCCTCCTTCCATTCTTCATCATCTGGATTATATTTTTCATCGAACCAACTGCATTTGCAAGGATTAAATTCATAAATATAACTGCAGGCAGTAATTGTTGGATTTCTGTAATTAAATCCTGCATCATACGGTGAAGAGTACCCAGGAATTTGTTCCGGGGGAATATCATTTGCCTCAAAAAATTTCGGATTCCCTGTTTCTTTATCCCTACATCCATGTCCTCTTGTACCTTTATACAAATCAGTCAGACAGATAAAAATTTTGGGAGTTGCAAGATAATTTTTATATAGAATTGAAAGCCATGTGGGATAATCATTAAAGTCCTGATAATATATTTCAATTGCAAGTCCCATCTGATGAAGGTTATTTATACAATTTGCCTGTCTTCCTTTTTCTCTTGCAGTTGATAAAGCAGGTAGAAGTTGACCTGCAAGCATTGAAATTATTGCAATTACTACAAGAAGTTCAATTAAAGTAAAACCAGTTTCTGCACTTTTCATCATAAATTTTTTAATACGCTTGAACATTTTTTACCTCTTTTTTCAATTGCTTTTATGGTTTTATATGCTGCCTTTTGTATATCCTTATCCGTGTCATTATAATATAAATTCCACAATCTACTCTCTATTTCAGAAGTTGCGACTTTTTTTAAAATATCAATGCTTGCTTTTCTTACTTTTAAGTTTTCCTCTCTGTTTTCAACTATTTCCATCAATTTATCCTGATATTTTACATTATTTAAAAAAGAAAGAATTTTTATTTTTGTTTCGGTATCTTCTTCATTAAATCTATTTAGAAGATAAGATACATTGTCTTTGTTAAGTTGTATTAAAGCGTCTATTACTATAAATTTTACTTTTTTATCCTGATTATTCAGAAGTTGTAAAAGAATATCTTTGTTAATTTTACCGATACTCTTCGCTGCTACTTTTTTAATTTTAGGATCAGGGTCTGTTTTTAATATTTCTTCTAATCTGGGAATAGATTCTTCTATTTTATAGTATCCACATAAGTAGATCGTATGGATTTTCTTTTTCTTATCAGGGTTTTCCAAATTTTTAAGATATGTTTTAACAGCTATTTTAGGATTAAGAGGAACTTTTCTCTCAGTTTTCTTCCATATAACAACCCTGAAGAAAAAGAGAACTATTATCCCAATTGCTATCCAGAAAATTATTTTCTGTTTATGATTAAGTTCTTCATAAAAAATTTTAATTTTCTCCATTTTTCTTCTATTTTTATTATACTATTTTAAAATTAATTATAAAGTTTCTTCTTTTTTGTAATTTTCTCTTTTAATTTATCATATTCATTTCTTTGGTTTCTAAAGAAAGTTTAGATAAAATAGGTTTTAAAATTTTAATTTTGAAAGTATAATAAGATGAAAGGAGAAAGAAATGAGATGGAGTAATTATTTTATTCCCACATTAAAAGAAGCACCAAAAGA